>URYX01000132.1 GCA_900552225.1 uncultured Oscillospiraceae bacterium
GCGGAGCGCGACGAGCGGCTTTGAGGCCGTACTTCTTGCGTTCCTTCATTCTCGGGTCGCGGGTCAGGAAGCCGGCCTTCTTGAGCTGCGAGCGAAGCTCGCCTTCGTTATACTGCAGCAGTGCACGGGCAATACCGTGACGGATGGCACCGGCCTGTCCGGTGACACCGCCGCCGGCAACACGGCACTCGATATCAAACTTATCAACCATACCGGTCAGCTGCAGAGGCTGACGGACGATGAGCTTCAGGGTCTCCAGACCGAAATAATCGTCGATCTCACGATCGTTGATTTTGATGCTGCCGGTACCCGCATACAGACGCACGCGTGCCACCGACTTTTTACGACGGCCCGTACCGTAGAAATAAGGTCTCTTATTGTAATCCATGCTGACAGCCTCCTTCCTTAAAATTCACGAACTTCGGGCTTCTGCGCCGCGTGCTCGTGCTCGGCACCCGCATAAACGCGCAGACGCGTTCCGGCGGCCCGGCCGAGGGTGTTATTGGGCAGCATACCGTTGACGGCAAGCTCCATGGCCTTCTCGGGGCGAGTAGCCATCAGGTTGGAGTACTTAACGGCCTTCAGACCGCCGATCCAGCCGGAATGACGATACCAAACCTTCTTCTCCGCCTTGCCGCCCGTCAGCACCGCCTTGGCGCAGTTGATGACGATGACGTGGTCACCACAGTCAACGTGAGGCGTGTAGGTGGTCTTGTGCTTGCCGCGCAGCAGCACGGCGGCTTCCGCCGCGACACGGCCGAGCGGCTTGCCGGCGGCGTCGAGGACATACCATTTGCGGGTAACCTGTCCCGCTTTTTCCATATATGTGGACATAAATGGAAACCTCCTGTTCTTTCTTCAAAATCAAGTATCTATGCCTTATCAAGGGGAGAAATCCCCTTTTTTGCGCGAGTACGATCATAGCACATCCCCCGACGGAAGTCAAGCACTTTTTTTAATCTTTTAATTTATCTTGTGCAAATCTCTTGAATGCTTCTGTTTTCTTCACCGGAGCGCCATTTTTCTCGTGAGGCATTTTTGAAAAAAGAGTGGTTGACAAAGCCCGCTTCCTATGATACAATAAATCTTGCCGCGTAATTCGGGCTTTATTAAGTGTGCGCATTTTCGGCACCGCCTGCGTTAGCGAGTCTGAAAAAAGGAAGGATATCCTCTATGTATGCCATTTTGGAAACCGGCGGCAAGCAGTATAAGGTAGAGAACGGCGACGTTCTGTTTATCGAGAAGCTGGATGCGGCCGAGGACGAGACGGTTGTCTTTGACAAGATCATCGCCGTCCACAATGACAAAGAGCTGAAGCTCGGCGCTCCGTATCTCAAGGGAGCCAGCGTGGAAGCCAAGGTTCTGAAAAACGGAAAAGGCAAGAAGATCCGCGTGTTCACCTATCGCCCCAAGAAGGGCAGCAAGCGTGCCATGGGTCACCGTCAGCCGTACACGAAGGTGCAGGTCGAGAAGATTCTGCAGCGTGCGGCCCGCAAGCCCGCAGCCGCTGCCGAGGAAGCCGCGGAATAAGTATGACCAAAGCCGCTTTTTGGCGCCGTGACGGCGCGATACAGGGGTTTTCTCTGGAGGGACATTGCGGCGGGCGCGCGGGATCGGATATCGTGTGCGCAGCCGTCTCCTCGGCGGCCTATTTGACGGCCAATACGGTAACGGATGTCTATGGCTGTGCGGCGGAGGTCGCCGTGCGGGACGGACTGCTTACCCTGCGGCTGTCGCCGGAGGACAGTGTGCGATGCCAGCCGATCTTAGTCGGATTTTACCGACATATGCAGGAGCTGGAGGCGCAGTATCCTCGCCGGATCACACTCGAAATAACGGAGGTGTAATCGCTATGTTGAAGATTAATATCCAGCTGTTCGCTCATAAAAAAGGTATGGGCTCGACGAAGAACGGCCGTGATTCCGAGTCGAAGCGCCTTGGCGCGAAGCGTGCGGACGGCCAGTTTGTGCTTGCGGGCAACATCCTCGTGCGTCAGCGCGGTACGCACATCCATCCGGGCAACAACGTGGGCATCGGCTCTGACGATACCCTGTTTGCCAAGGTGGACGGCACGGTGCGCTTTGAGCGCTTCGGCAAGACCCGCAAGCGTGTCAGCGTCTATGCGGCGGAGCAGTAATTCGCCCGCTGCAGCGTCCTGAATAGTCTCAAATCCATAAAAAGCCGATCGAAGATTTCTTCGATCGGCTTTTTTGTCGTCTGCAGACCCGGCGCGGACGGATCGGCACACTGCGGTATAGGCAGGCTAAAGCCTCCGCTGACCGAGGGCTTACGGGGTGCATCCGTCCCAGATGGCGGCGGCCAGATCGACGTGTCTGTCCGGGAGAAAGGGGACCCCTTCCTCCTGCAGCAGCTCGTATTGGCGGTTGCCCCCGCCGAAGGCAAAGGCGGCGGATACCTCGCCGTTGCGGTTGACCACACGGTGGCAGGGGATGATTCCCGGCTCGGGGTTGACATGCAGGGCATAGCCGACCACCCGCGCCCAACGCGGATTGCCGGCCAGCAGCGCGACCTGCCCGTAGGTGGCAACGCGGCCGCGCGGAATGCGCCGTACCACGGCGTAAATACGCTCAAAAACAGAAACTTCCATGGCTTTTCTCCTTGTGTTACAGCCGTGTGGCGGTCGGGCCCAGCCGCTTCCTTTATGCTTCGGAGGGAGAATCCTCCTCCGGCAGGGAAAGATCGGCGGGAATACCGAGCACGGCATTGGCCTCTGCGCTCTCCGACAGCGATTCCACCGTCCGCAGCCGCTTCTGAATGATCCCTGCCCGCTTCTGTGCATCCTCGAGGGCGGAGCCGACCTCACCGACCTTTTTCTGTGCCTTGCTCAGCAGGACACCGAAGGTCTCGTACTGATCCTTGACGGCACCGAGTACCTTCCATACGTCAGCGGCCCGCTTATCGAGTGCGATGGTGCGGAAGCCGATGCGCAGGGTGTTGAGAAAGGCGGTCAGC
The DNA here is from genome assembly GCA_900552225.1 of uncultured Oscillospiraceae bacterium. Taxonomy (GTDB): domain Bacteria; phylum Bacillota; class Clostridia; order Oscillospirales; family Acutalibacteraceae; genus UMGS1487. Next base: position 2,974 of record URYX01000132.1, read on the forward strand.
GTGGTGGGGCCGCAGACCATGACACGGTACTTCTGCTGCAGCTCCTCCGCAAGTCCCGGACGGCGCAGCACCTCGGCATACAGCCCCTCGGTCGGCAGGAACAGAATGGCAAAATCGGTGGTTTCCGGCACCTGAATATAGAGATTGGCGATGGTCTGGGCTTCCTTTTTGATGACCTGCTCCAGCTGCTTGGCGGCGGCGTCTACGGCGGGCTTGTCGGCGCGATCCGCCGCCTCGGACAGACGGAGGTAGTCCTCCTGCGGAAATTTGGAGTCGATCGGGAGCCAGATGAAGTCGCCGTCTTTCTCACGGGACGGGATTTTGATGGCGTATTCCACGGCCTCACGGTTGTTTTTGACGGAGACATTACGCGCGAACTGCTCGGAGGTCAGCGTCTGCTCCAGCAGATTGCCGAGCTGCACCTCCGCCCAGGTGCCGCGCGCCTTGACGTTGGTCAGCACGCGCTGCAGATCGTTGACGTCGCCGGCCAGCTTCTTCATGTCGCCCAGTGACTGATAGACATTCTGCAGCTGGTTGCCCACGGTTTTGAAGCTGGTGTCCAGCCGCTGCGCCAGCGTGGAGCTGAGCTTTTCGTCCACGGTTTCCCGCATCTGGTCCAGCTTTTTCTCGTTGCTCTGCTGCAGCTTGCCGACCGTGTCGGACAGGGTACCGTTCAGGCGGTCGCTCTGCTCGGTCAGCGTGCGGAACAGCTTCTCCTGCTGCTCGTTCTGCTGCCGCAGGACAGCCTGCCGGAGGTCGCTCTGCTGCTGCAGGGTGTCCTTTTGCAGGGAGGCGAGCTGCTGCTCCAGCCTGTGGATGCTTTGTCCGGTTTCCCAGTGATGGCTGCGCGCCTCCTCGGAGGCGCTGCGGCGCATCTCATCGACGAGAGTCCGCAGCTCGGACAGCTCACGCCGCGTTTCCTGTACGCCTGTCGGCTTTCGGAGCAGCAGAATCAGCTGTAAAATCAGTACGGCGGCAAGCAGTGCGCACAAAACCCATTCCATAGGTATACCCCTTTCATTGGCGGTTATTCTACCCCGCGGCGGTACAAACCGCGGGTGATTGGTTTTTCGGACGGATCGTGCCGGCGGTAAGCCCGGAGGATGTCGGTCGCCTCGTCGGCGGTTTCCGTGGTGAAATACAGCAGTTCAAAGTCCAGGGGAGGGAGCTCCTCCGGCCGGTCTCCCCAGTAAATCGGCACGGAGTTGAGCAGCTCGGTGCTGCCCTCGCGGCAGGCGAGCGGAAATACCGTGCCCTTGCGGTCCACCAGCCCGCCGCGGTGTTCACAGCCGCCGCAACCGACGGCAGCCTGCCGGGGACAGGGACGCATCAGCATCAAAGGCAGGCGTCCGTAGGAGAGTACACCGACGGACAGCGTTTCGGGACAGGCCAGCCGCATTTGCGGGAAGGTAAGCTCGGCGGACAGCACCGCCTCCGCAAGCCCCGCCTCGGACAGCGCCTTCAGGGCCGCATGGTTGGTGAGATTCAGGGAAAAGTGCCCGACAGGCCGGAGGCCCGCCTCCCGCGCCAGGGGCAGAGCGCCGATATTGCCGACCAGGGCGGCGGTGCAGCCGGCCTCCGCGGCCAGCCGCAGCCGCGAGCGCACGGCATCCTCGGCTCCGAACAGGGCGCGTGGAATTTCCACGCCGACGGAGGTTCGCCCGGCCCACGTGTGCAGCAGGGCGGGATCGGTGTCAAGCGGTAAAAACAGCCGGTCGGCTGTTTCCATGGCAGGACTGAGCTGCGCGGCGTCGGCCAGCCTCAGGTAGCAGCGCCGCGGTCCGCCGTGCGGAGTCGGGGCTGCGGTAATGGTCGGCGGCGTGAAGGTGTGGGAAATCGGCTGCCCGCGCTGCGCGGCCAGCTGCTCCAGTGCGGTGCGGCGCAGGCTGCCGAGCACGGAGGCGGGCAGGTAAAGTGCACCGTCCGCCGCAGCCTCGACGGTGCGGGCATAAAACGGGGTGCCGCCGGTACCGGACAGCTTGTCCCGCAGCCGCGCGATATCGGCCGGGCGGTCGGAGGGGAGAGGTGCCTCTCCCCGGACGGTGACGCTGTGTTCCTCATCGTCGCAGACGGTCAGCGTTGTGCAGGCTTTGTTCAGCCGCAGAGACAGGGAAACGGGGATGCGCCCGGTTTCCTTGTGATACAGCTGCCGCAGCCGTTTTTGTGCCCCCTCGGCCGCCACCACATCTTCCTTGCGGCGAACGCCGAACAGCGCGTGTCCGCGCCGCCCCGTGTAATAGCCGTCCGTAAATCCGGAACGGGAAAATACATTCTGTAAATCCTGCAAGAGCGCGGCATCGGGCGGCAGACCGTCGGCTGCCCGCCGGGGC
>URYX01000133.1 GCA_900552225.1 uncultured Oscillospiraceae bacterium
GCAGCCTTTCAGACAGCCTGCGAGCGTGTCAAAAACTATGTTTTTTGACACGCTCAGGCAGGGCCCGGGTGATCACTCACCCGGGCCCTGCCTGAACTTTTTATTGTGTGCGGGGAAGGATGTCGTAGACGGCATCACATCCGCATGCGCAGCACCGTCTGCCCGTTTTCCTGTGATACGGTGGCGGAGCCGGTCAGCACCGACACCATCATGCGGTACACGGTCAGCGGGTCATTCAGAAACTGCTCGCGGATGCGCTCGGCCTGCATACGGTCGGCAACGCGCAGCGTGAAGGACATCATCGGCTGCGGGGAATTGTCGATGGCGCAGGTGACGGCGTAGCCGAGCTCCAGCTTTTCGATGGTGACCCGTGTGTTTTGCTCGTTGCGGGTGCGTGCCACAAGCTGCAGTGCGGCTCCGAGGGCCTGCTCCCGCAGCGTATAGGGAACCATGGTAAACAGCTGCCGCGCGGCCTGTTCTCCCGATTTCGTCATGGTCAGGCGTCCCTCAGTATCCTCCTTCAGATTGCCGAGACGCACCAGGTCGTCAATGGCGGCGCTGGTTTCAAAGAGGTTGGCGATTTCATAGGAGAAAAGAATCTCCACAATGGCCTCTCGGGGCAGCGGCTCCTTGACTCCGTTCAGCATATAGCAAATCAGTATTTTGATTTCCTGCGTGTCGTACAGCCCGCCGAGACGCACTCCTTCGGAAAACGCTTCCATAGCCTATACCTCCCTGGATCCGAGTACTTTTAGTATACCACAGAAACGGGGCTCTGTACAGTCTCTTTCTGCGGTTTTGTGCAGACCGGGTGTAAAATGCCGTGTTTTTTGGGACGGTAAAAAAATATCGGGCAGGAATTGACAAAGACGGGGCGGTATGCTATACTAAAGCACGTTATATGAGTCGTATAATAAGATAAGCTGGTGTAGCTCAGCCGGTAGAGCAGCTGATTTGTAATCAGCAGGTCGGGGGTTCGAATCCGTCCACCAGCTCCAGAAAAAGGAAACGGCAGTTTTCTCTCAAAAACTGCCGTTTCCTTTTTTGCTCTTTGCGTTTTTTCAAATGGTCGGTTCCGGATAAAACGGCAGCCCGATTCCGCGGAGCGCATAAAGCACATCGACCGGCATCCGAATGGTGCCGATCGATGTGTTTTATGTATTTACTTTGCTTACAGGCGCATCAGGCGGCGGTAGACACGGCGCAGCCGGCAGGGATAGCACAGAATCACGCCGGCGACGGCCCCGACAGCGGCCTGCAGAATCTGATAGGGCAGTTTGAGCAGGGCGGTGGCGGGATTGGCATAGATGAACGCACGGCCGAAGCTGTAGCCGGCCACCATAATGACGGCTCCGACGGCCACGCCGATGATCGCCCCGAACAATCCCTCCCGCTTTTGCGGCATCAGACGGCGGCAGCACAGGGAAATGATGACAGCCTGCAGCCCGTGGGTGACGAGTGAGACAAACATCGGGGTCGGATAGAACAGAAGATCTCCGATGAAGGCGCCGACACCGCCCATCAAAAAGGCCGGAAACGGATCGAGCAGAATGGCGGCTGTGCAGATGACGACATCGTTTAAATACAGGTGACCGCCGGGTACCGGAAGGCTGAAGGTGGAAAAGGCGATATTGAGCGCCATCAGCATGGCGGTGACGGTCAGCTGCTTGACGGTGAAGGTGCTTTTGACGGACATGAGAAACTCCTCCTTGGCGGATTGTCCTGATGGATGGTATGACTTTGTTTCCTCCATTATAATGAAATATTATAATGAAAACTGAATCTATGAAAACACTCAGAAAACGAAAATTTTATAAGACCAGTCGGGGCGAAAGAACACCTGTTTTCCGTCGGCTCCGACGGCGGCGCAGCGCAGAGAGAGGCTTTGACAAAATCCGACAAAGCTGTTATACTTAGAGCGGAGAACCGTTCCGGCGAACATCCGGGACGGCATTTTGCCGGAAATCAAGGAGAACCTATTATGGAGACAATGGAAACTGTCCGCGCCGCCGAACCGACGGCCCCGACTCCGCCCACAGCCCCATCGGCGCCGTCCGGTCGTCCGCCGCGCCGCCCGTGTAACCGCTGGATGCTGATTCCGGCGGTGCTGCTGTGCCTGCTGCTGACGGCAGCCGGGGTATGGGCCGGGAGGGAGAGCACGCGCCGGTATCCGCTGACTGCCGCAGAGGCGCAGCCGACGGGGACGACGACTGCGCCGAGTCTGTTTGATCCCGACTACCGTCTGCTGTATCCCGACCTGCAGGTGATTGACGACCCCGATCTGGGGGTGATCTGGATCCGGCGGCAGACGGCGCTGCGGGAAAATACGCTGGCGGCGGAGGCGTTTACGGAGAAGGACGGCGTGCCGTATTACGAAAAGGACGGTGTCCGCTCCGGCCTCGGAGTGGATGTCTCCGAGCATCAGGGAGAGGTCGATTGGGAAAAGGTACGCGCGTCCGGTGTGGAATTTGCTATGGTGCGCGTCGGCTACCGCGGCTACGGCTACGGTGCACTGCATGAGGACTCCTATTTCCGGGCGAACATCCGTGGGGCCCAGGCGGCGGGTCTCCGCGTGGGAGCCTATTTCTTTTCACAGGCGGTGACCCCCGCGGAGGCGCGCGAGGAGGCGGATTTCGCCGCCAATCTGCTGCACGGGTATACGCTGGATCTGCCGCTTGCCATGGACTGGGAGGCCATTACGCAGGATTCCGCCCGCACGGATGAGGTGGAGGCGGAGGCCCTGACGGCGCTGTGCCGCGCCTTCTGTGAGCAGACGGAGAAAAACGGATACCCCCCGATGCTGTACATGTATAAGACGCTGGCCTATCGGCGTCTGACGCTCGGAGATTTTCCCGATGTGCCGTTCTGGATTGCGGAGCTGCAGGATACACCGAGCTTCTTTTACCGCTTTTCTCTGTGGCAGTACAGCTACGAGGGGCACGTGGACGGCATTGACGGCTTTGTGGATATGAACCTCGGCTTTTTCGGAGCCGACGGAGAGCTTATACGGTAGAGAGACAAAGGAGAGAGAAATCATGCATACCAGCACATTGACCCGCGAGGAGGCGCTGGCGCTGCTGCGGCAGTACAACCGGGAGCCGTTTCACCTGCGCCATGCATTTACGGTGGAAGATGTGATGCGTTATTTTGCCCGCACGCTCGGCTATGCGGATGAGGAGGAATACTGGGGGCAGGTGGGGCTGCTGCACGATATTGATTTTGAGCAGTATCCGGAGCAGCACTGCCAAAAGGCACCGGAGCTGCTGGCCGGGGGAGGCGTCGGTGAGGATATGATCCATGCGGTATGCTCGCACGGCTACGGGATTTGCTGCGATGCGGAGCCGGAGCACGAGATGGAGAAGGTGCTGTTTGCCGTGGACGAGCTGACCGGCCTGATCTGGTCGGCGGTGCTGATGCGACCCTCCAAAAGTGTGGCCGATCTGGAGCTTCCCAGTCTGAAAAAGAAGTTTAAGGACAAAAAATTTGCGGCCGGCTGCTCCCGCGAGGTGATCCGTACCGGGGCGGAGCGCCTGGGCTGGGAGCTGGATACTTTGATGGAGCGGACCATTGCGGCCATGCGCGAGGGAGAGGCCTGCGTCGCAGAGGAAATGCGCCTCTGCGGGGAGTAAGCAATTTTTCGGAATCCGTGCCCGCGGCCGGAGCTTTTTGACAGTCGGGGAGCCTGTCGGGCGAGTCATACGGCCCGGCGGGCTCTCCGACTGTCTAAGCGGGAACGGCGCGAAAAAACACTTTGTCTGAATTTGTGCCGAAAAAGCGGAAAGCGCCGGATACGCTGTCGGAAATGCGACGGAAAACCGGCGGGTATGCGGAAGCCTGTGCGGAGTGGATGGAGGAAGAAAGACGGGAAAAGCGGTGGTATAGCTGCCGAAAACGGGGAAATACACGGATTTGGTATCGGCTCCGGAGCAGAGATAATTACAGCAAAGTAGGACAACACAAACAGCAAAGAATACCATTGTATTCTGCGGGGGAGTGATGTACAATACAATCGAAAGACAGGCGGAAGACCTCGGCGTTCGGGGAGGCGGAGGGAGAGCTCATGAAACCAGGGAATGAACGCACCATCGGCAAGAGCTTTCACTTTAACGTGGAATTCGGAAAAAATGCGCTGCGTCTCGGCAGCGTCAACCTGAAGCAGATCGGGGAGCTGTGCTGCGAGCGCGGCTTCCGGATTGAGGACCACGAGCAGAGCGTCTACGAGGTTACCTATGTCATTTCCGGCCGCGGCGTGTCCTATGTGGACGGCCGGCGGATCGATCTGCGCGAGGGCGATGTCCTGCTGAATGCCACCGGACATATCCATGCGCTGGAGGCGACGGAAACCGATATCTTCCGGTATGCGTATATGGGCTTCCTGTTCAGCGGTGAGGGCGGGGATGCCGTGGCGGCGCTGCAGCGGGTGTTTGACAGCTGCCCGTGGCGGCTGACGCACGACAGCAACGGCTCCATGCTGCTGCCCTTTATGCGCTGTATCGACGAGCTGTATGCGCAGACGGCGTGCAGCACGCTGATGGTGAAAAACTACTGTGAGCAGATCGTAACCATGGCGGCCCGCGACTTTCTGGACAGCCGTTCCGTGGTGCCGCATACGGAGCAGGTGATTCGCGCGGACGGAGCCACCGTATATGCCGTGATCCGCTATATTGAAGAAAACATCTATTCCATGGGAACCATCCGCGATATGGCCGGGGAGCTCGGCTACAGCGCCACCTACCTGTCGCATCTGTTCAAGGAGCGCACCGGGACCACGCTGCAGAGCTATATTCATTACAAACGGATCGAATGTGCCACACAACTGCTGCACTGCGGGGGACTCACCATTTCGCAGGTGGCCTCGCGGCTCGGCTACGAGAGTGTGCAGGCGTTCAGCAAGTCCTTTCGGCGGATTATGGGTGTTTCTCCGACGCAGTATCTGCAGGCGGAGAAGAATACGCAGACCGTCCCGGAGGTGTCGGCGGCCGAATCTGTGCCGACGGCATGATTTAACAGAGGAACCAAGGCAGTTCAGTGCCCTATATAAAATCTAAGGAGGAGTCACACATGAAAATCGCAGTGATCGGATGCGGTAATATTGCAAACAATGCGCATATTCCCGCGTACATGAAGAACCCGGAGGCGGAGATTGTCTATTTCTGCGACATTCTGCCGGAGCGCGCCGAGGCGGCCGTGGAGAAGTACGGCTGCGGAAAGGCGGTTGTCGACTACAAGGAGGTTCTGGCCGATCCTCAGGTCGAGGCGGTCTCCGTCTGTACGCCGAACAATG
>URYX01000134.1 GCA_900552225.1 uncultured Oscillospiraceae bacterium
CCTCCGGCCCGGAGGATTCCGGCTCGGTCGGTTCGGCACAGCCCGCAAGCAGCACCGTCAGAAGCAGCAGAAAAAGGCTCACAATCCCTATCGCTTTTTTCATCGTCCTATCCTCCCCTTAATCGTCGATGGACTCATTGAACTTATTGAAACAGATTATCATCCGGCCTGAATGCATACCCGATTTCATGACTTGGGTATCCTTCCGAAAAAACCGAGGGCGGCCGCAGATTGCCGCGGCCGCCCCTTGGGACTTTTACTCGGAAGCGGAACCCGAACCGGCCGCAATCCGGTCACGGATTGCCTGTGCCAATTCGTCATAGGTCTCCCGGTCGCGGAATTTGGCGAGCGGCGATTGGTTGAGATCGTGCCGAATATTGCCCGATGCATCGACGCGGAACAGTCCCTGGTAATTGAAAAGATACGGCCCGGTTTTATCGATAGCATAGCGCTCCGGATTGAATCTTTTGAACCAGGCATCGTCCTCCGTATCGTTCTTGTCCAAAAACAGCACAAGCTCCTCGCCCTGCTGCGGGTATCCGCCCCATCTGCGCATCTCGCTGTCAATCACGGTTTTCCCGTCGCCCCAAAAAAATACAATCACGGTGTCGCCCTTTGAAAACGTCCCCTTGAGCAATTCTTCGACGCGAATATAAGCATATGTATCCGCTTGGGGAGGCTCTCCCTCCTCATGAACCAGCATCGGATGCTCTACCCGCACGACAGTTCCCCGAACAATTTGCTTGGCATCGTCAATTAACCGTTCTTCCGTGTAATCCGCAATACACGCCTGCGAATAGATGATTTCCTGTTCGGAATCCTCCGGCCCGGAGGATTCCGGCTCGGTCGGTTCGGCACAGCCCGCAAGCAGCACTATTAGAAGCAGCAGAAAAGCACCCGCAAGCCCTATCGCTTTTTTCATCTTCCTATCCTCCCTTTATTGCGGCATTGCATCGCAGTGTACCCACGCATGGCCAACGTTACCCGGCCTCGGAATCGCCTCCCTTGGGGTATAAAACATCATCCTCTATGCACAGCATAGCATATGTGCAACAATCTGTCAATTATTATTTCAACCTCAAAAGCACATTTGTATATATTATTAATTTTAGAGTGTAACTTTTGTCACGCTTACAGTCCATCCGCACGCACAAAGCAAACCGGAGGAAGCCGGGCTTTTGACGGGCCTTTTCCGATCCCGTGAGCCGCTTTTGCGGCCTGCGGCCTTTTTTGACAGCCTAAAAGGGAGAGACCTCACGGCCTCTCCCTTTTTCCGCTCTCTATTTTACCGGTCGGCGCTCTCCTCGGATTCTTCTCCGGTCTCCTCCTGCGGCAGGCGGCCGTACAGCGCCACATTTTCGCGGATAATGCCCGCCAGCCAATCGTTCAGGCAGCCGCCGTCAATGCGCCACTGCCAGTTGTCCCCGAGAGTCGAGGGCGTGTTGATCCGCGCCTCGGAGGAAAGCCCCATAAAGTCCGGCATCATACAAATGGCGGTATCCGCCACGGAGGCGAGCACCGCACGGATCATCGTCCAGTGGAATCCCTCCTGCGGATCGACATGGAGATACCGCCGCGCGTACTCCACCTCCCGCGGGTCCGCCGACCGTGTCCAGCCGACCACGGTATCGTTGTCATGCGTCCCGGTATACATCACACAGTGCCGGATACAGCGATGCGGCAGATAGTCGCTCTCCCCCTTGGGGTCAAACGCAAACTGCAGCACCTTCATCCCCGGGAATCCGCTGTCCTGCAGCAGCTTTTGCACTCCGGGCGTAAGCAAACCGAGATCCTCCGCAATGATCGGCAGCTCCGGCCCGAGCTCCCGTTCGAGCGCATCGAACAGCTTCATCCCCGGCCCCGGCCGCCAGACACCCCGCTTGGCGTTGACGGCGCCGTAAGGAATACAGTAAAACGCCTCAAATCCGCGGAAATGATCGATGCGCACCACGTCATACACCGCCAGCGCATGACGCACACGGCGCACCCACCACGAAAACGGCGACGGCTCCCGCTCCATCCGGTCAAAGCGGTAGACCGGCATCCCCCAGAGCTGCCCCTCCTCGGAAAAGGCGTCCGGCGGGCATCCCGCCACCACCCGCGGCAGCAGCTCCTCATCCAGATCAAACTGATCGGTGTGCGCCCACACATCCGCACTGTCATCCGCCACATAAATCGGCATATCCCCGATGATGCGGATGCCGCTGCGGTTGGCATAGCGCTTCAGCGCCCCCCACTGACGGTAAAATTCATACTGCAGAAACCGGTAAAAATCCGCGTCCCCGGCATAGCGCACCTGCGCATCCGCCAACGCCTCCGGCTCCCGCAGTCGCAGTGCGGGCTCCCATTCCCGCCAGCGGACTCCGCCGTGGGCGTCCTTCAGCGCCATGAACAGAGCATATTCCTCCAGCCAATCCGCCTGCGCCACGCAGAACTGCCGGTAATCCTCCGTCGGACAGAACCGCTCAAAGGCGCGGCGCAGCACCGGCAGGCGATGGGCATACAGCTTGCCGTAATCCACGTGGCCGGGGTCGTCCCCGAAATCCACGGAGGCATATTCCTCCCGCCGCAGCAGGCCCTCCTCCGCAAGCCGATCCAGATCGATAAAATACGGGTTCCCCGCCGCCGAGGAAAAGGACTGATACGGCGAATCGCCGTAGTTGGTCGGATTCAGCGGCAAAATCTGCCAATAGCTCTGCCCCGCCTTTTTCAGAAAATCCACAAAGGCATAGGCCTCCCGGCCGAAGGTGCCGATTCCATAGGGCGACGGCAGCGAAAACACCGGCATTAAAATTCCGCAGGCTCTCATCAGGGACTCGCCCTCCTTTCCCGATCACCGCCCGTCGGCGGTGTCCGATACATACTGTCTATAGTGTGCCGCCGCAGACGGATTCCATACCTCCCGGCGGCAATCCTCTGCGGCATATACAAACCCCGCCGCCCTATAGGGGACGGCGGGGCAAACGGTCTGCACGGCAAAAAATCAGTCGCGGCGGCGCTGCGGACGCTGCGGGCGGTTGCCGTCACGGCGCGTATCACGGCGCGGACGGTCGTCATCGCTCTCCTCCGGCGTCAGGCCCTCGGCCTCAATCAGCGCATCGCGGCGGGACAGGTTAATACGGCCCTGCTCATCGATCTCGGTCACCTTGACGATGATTTCATCGCCCACATTGACCACATCCTCCACGCGGTCCACACGCTTCAGATCGAGCTTGCTGATGTGCACCAAGCCCTCCTTGCCCGGAGCGATTTCCACAAACGCTCCGAAGGTCATCAGGCGGGTCACCTTGCCCTTGTAAATCGCACCGACCTCCGGATCCTTGGCGATGGTCTCCACCACCATCAACGCGCGGCGCGCATCGTCGATGTTCAGTGCGGAAATAAACACCTGACCATCCTCCTGCACATCCATGGTGCAGTTGCACTCGGCGCAGATCTTCTGAATGACCGAGCCGCCCTTACCGATGACCTCGCGGATCTTGTCCACATCGATCTTGGTCGAGAGCATCTTCGGCGCATACGGCGACAGCTCATCGCGCACCTGCGGAATGGCCTTCAGCATGATTTCGTCCAGGATATACAGACGTGCCTTATAGGTCTTTTCCAGCGCCTCCTTGATGATGGCCGGCGTCAGGCCGTGCACCTTCAGATCCATCTGAATCGCCGTAATACCCTTATGCGTACCGCCGACCTTGAAGTCCATGTCCCCGAAGAAGTCCTCGAGGCCCTGGATGTCCACCATGGTCATGAAGCGGTCGCCCTCGGTCACCAGACCGCAGGAAATTCCGGCCACCGGTGCCTTGATCGGCACACCGGCATCCATCAGCGCCAGCGTGGAGCCGCAGATCGAAGCCTGCGACGTGGAGCCGTTGGAGGACAGCACCTCCGACACCAGACGCAGCGTGTACGGGAACTCCTCTACCGACGGAATAACCGGGAGCAGTGCACGCTCCGCCAGCGCGCCATGGCCGATTTCGCGGCGGCCGGGTCCGCGGGACGGCTTGGTCTCACCCACCGAGTAGGAGGGGAAGTTGTAGTGATGGATATAACGCTTTTCTCTTTCGTCATCCAGCCCGTCCAGAAGCTGCGCATCGCGGGAGGAGCCGAGCGTCACGGTGGTGAGCACCTGCGTCTGTCCGCGGGTGAACATACCCGAGCCGTGCACACGCGGCAGCAGCCCGACCTCCGCCGCCAGCGGACGGATCTCGTCGATGCCGCGGCCGTCCACGCGCTTGCCGTCGTCGAGCAGCCAGCGGCGCACCACGAATTTCTGCAGCTTATACAGGCAGTCGTCGATCTTCTCCTTCTGATCGGCATACGTCTCGTCAAACTGCGCGTGCACCTTCTCGTACACCGGCAGCAGCCGCTCGTCGCGGATACGCTTGTCGTCGGTATCCAGCGCCGCACGCACGTCCTCGATGGCAAACGCCTTGATTGCCTCGAACATCTCCGGATCGGGATCGTTCGACGTAAACGGGAACTTCGGCTTGCCGATTTCCTGCGCGATGCCGCGGATGAACTCCACAATCTGCTGGTTGGCCTCATGACCCTTCATGATGCCCTCGAACATGGTCTCGTTGTCGATTTCGTTGGCGCCCGCCTCGATCATCGCCACGAGATCCGCCGTGGAGGCCACGGTCACATGCATTTCGGAGCGCTTCTCCTGCTCCGCCGTCGGGTTGATGACAAACTGTCCGTCCACCAGTCCGACCACCACACCGGAAATCGGGCCGTCCCACGGAATATCCGAGATGGAGATGGCGATGGAGGCGCCGATCATGGCCGTCGTCTCCGGCGGGCAGTCGGGATCCACCGACATCACCGTGCACACGATGGATACGTCGTTGCGCATATCCTTCGGGAACAGCGGACGAATCGGGCGGTCGATCACCCGGGAGGTGAGAATCGCCTTTTCGCTCGGACGGGTCTCACGGCGCAGGAAGGAGCCGGGAATCTTGCCGACCGAATACATCTTCTCCTCATAGTCCACCGAGAGCGGGAAGAAATCCACTCCCTCGCGCGGCTTGGCCGACGCGGTCACGGTGCACAGCACGGCGGTCTCGCCGTACCGCACCAGGCAGGCGCCGCTCGCAAGTTGCGCCATCTTGCCGGTCTCCACCTTCAGCGGACGGCCGGCCAATACGGTTTCAAACGTTCTTGCCTCTTCAAACATAGCAAACATACCTCCGTTTTTTATTTCCGAAGGACGCGGGCATTCCCGGCGACTTTTAGCAATAAAACCAGTACCGGCAG
>URYX01000135.1 GCA_900552225.1 uncultured Oscillospiraceae bacterium
AGAGGCGCACTCCTTGCCCCTGCGGCCTTTCAGACAGCCTCCGAGCGTGTCAAAATAGGCGGATTGTTGCTCTGCTGATTCATTTTCCTTGGATGTCGATAATGACGAATTCCGACCGACAGCCGGTTTTGAAGAGGAGCGCCCAATCGGAGATACCGGAGGTGACGATAAAATCCGTCTTTCCGCGGTGCTCTGTCCCGTAGACAAGGTCGTTGCCGCCGATATGGAACCAGCGGGCCAGCTGCATCAGCGGGATCATCTGTCCGCCGTGGGTATGGCCGGACAGCAACAGATCGACATCGGCCGCCGAGGCGGCGGCGTAATCGCGGGGTTGGTGATCCAGGACAACAGCAAACTTGCTGCGGTCGAGTCCGGCCGTCAGGGCGGCGATGTCTGCACGGGTGCCGCCAAAATCCAGTGCCTCGGAGGCATCCTGCCGTCCGATCAGATAAAACCGGTCATTAATCGTGACGATTTCATCCTGCAGCACGATGACACCGTTTTGCGCGAGCTCGGCGGCTACGTCCTCTCCGGTATAGCCGCGCCGCCCGCCGGAATAGAGACCCTTATCGTGGTTGCCGAACACAAAATAGACACCGTAGGGAGGGCTGAGCTGACGCAGGGCGCGGCAGGCGGCCCGCATATCGGCCTCGGAGGTGTCCTCGTCCACAAAATCTCCGGCGATGACGACCAGATCCGGCTGCTGTCGGGCGATGCGGGCGATGTGTTCCGACAGGCCTTCGCCGTCAAAGGTGGTTCCCACATGGGAATCTGCCAGCAGCGCAATCCGCAGCGAGCCCACCGGCTTGGAGGTGGTCAGAGTATAATCGGTCTGCCAGACGTGATTGGCCTGCACCCAGCCGACGCCGAGATAGAGGACGGTGACCAGCAGGGCGGCCGCCCCGGCATAGTACCGGCGAAACGGCTGCTTGCGGCACCGCTGGATCAGGTGCTGTATCCCTTCCGCCATGAGCCAGAAGACGGCGAGATGCAGCAGGATGACGATGGCGTTCATATAGCCCCAGACGAGGCCGATGAGGGCGGAGGGGAGAAGAATGGCGGCCGCGCCGATGCCGATGCTTGCCGCTTTACGGCCGTGCGACAGCGCGGCCACCCACCGGAACCGTCGGACGCTGTGAATCAAAAAGCACAGTCCGGCAACGGCAGCCAGCAGCAGTCCGCCGAAAAGAAAAGCCCAAAGCATGAAAATCACTCCCTTGCGATGACCAATGTGACAGCGAATGGGCGGAATCCGTGCGGAAGAACAATACCCCTCAGGGACGCCTTCGGGTGTCCCTGAGGGGTGTGCTTTGCAGCGGGTTTAGACTTCGGAGGCGGCCTGTGCTGCAGCCAGATCGGCGGCCTGATCCAGCTTCCGGTTGCGGAAGTAGAGCGCGACATCGATGGAAATCTCGATGAAGTTCAGCACATAGAAGAAGAAGCTGAGGTAGAACAAAAATCCGGAGCTTCCGTCCGCAACCTGGATAAATTTGCGGGCGATTCCGCAGGCATAGCCGATCAGCAGAAACACCTCGAAAAACAGGCTCTTGCCCTTGGCCGTGCGGGAAACGATGGATTTGCGGATGGAAATCGGCCAGGAAAGGCCGAAGCAAAAGATGGTAAGTGCCTCCAATAAATCAACCATGGATATGACCAGCTTTCTGATAGGTTATTTTCTGCGGTAATCCGGCAGGAGCTTCGGGGAAACGGCATCCGTTTCGATGCCGGCCGCCGCGCGCTCCGCATCGAAGCGGGCAATATGATCGAGCGTCAGCCGGCCGGGGGTAACGTCCCGGGCGCAGGCGGCCGCCGTTTTTCCGGCGGTACGGCCGAAAACGATGATGTCGAGCAGCGAATTGCCCATCAGGCGGTTGCGTCCGTGGATGCCGCCGACGGCCTCACCGGCCACCAGCAGGTTTTCCACGCAGGTAGACATGCCGGTGACGTTGATGTCGAGGCCTCCGTTTTGGTAGTGCAGCGTCGGATAGACGAGAATCGGCTCCTTGCGGATATCGATGCCGTAGCTGGCGAACATCCGCATCATGGCGGGAATCCGCTTTTCAATGGTGCCCTCGCCGCCGATGGCTTCGATCATCGGCGTATCCAGCCATACGGCCCGGCCGCTTCCGATATCGACACCCTCGCCGCGGTCGGAGCACTCCCGGATGATGGAGGCGGCTGCTACGTCGCGGGTCTCGAGCGGGTGCATGAACACCTTGCCGTCCCGGTTGACGAGCTTGGCCCCGAGCGAACGCACCTTTTCGGTCACCAGTGCGCCGAAAATCTGCTGCGGGAAGGCGGCACCCGTCGGGTGGTACTGCAGCGTGTCGGCATACAGCAGGCGGGCACCGACACGGTAGCCGAGCACCAGTCCGTCCGCCGTGGCGCCGTAGTGGTTGGAGGTCGGGAAGCCCTGGTAGTGCATCCGGCCCGCGCCGCCGGTGGCGATAATGACCGTCTTGGCCCGCGCCACCATCAGCTCATGGGTCTCCATGTTCATCAGCACGGCTCCGGCCGCGCGGCCCTGCTCATCGAGAATCAGCTCGATGGCGGCAGTGAAATCCACCACCGGAATGCCGCGGTTGAGCACCTCGTCCCGCAGGGTACGCATAATCTCGGCACCGGAATAGTCCTTGGCTGCGTGCATCCGCTTGCGGGAGGTGCCGCCGCCGTGTGTGGTAATCATAGTGCCGTCCGGCGCCTTGTCGAACTCCACGCCGAGGTCGTTCAGCCACTGGATGGCCTCCGGCGCATCGCAGACCAGCTTGGCGAGCAGCTCGCGCTTGGCGGCATAGTGTCCGCCGCCGAAGGCGTCCACAAAATGGATGGCGGGGGAGTCGTTCGGCTTATCCGCCGCCTGAATGCCGCCCTCGGCCATCATGGTGTTGGCGTCGCCGATACGCAGCTTGGTGACGATCATGACGTTGGCCCCGGCATTGTCCGCCTCGATCGCGGCGGAGGCTCCGGCTCCGCCGCCGCCGATGATCAGCACATCCACATCGTAGCGGATGTCGTTCAGATCGACGTCGGAGGCCTGAATACGGCTGTGGGCCTGTAGCATCTCGCACAGCTCGTGCGGCACCTGCTCGCCCTTGTTCGGCCCGATCTTCAGCGCGGAAAACTCGCTCTTTTTATAGTCGGGGTGGTAGGCGGCGAGCAGCTCATCCTTTTCCTGCGCCGTCATACGGGCCGGCTCATAGGCAATGTTGGCCTCGCGCGCCGCTTCGACCGCCTGCAGAGATGCTTCGAATTCCTTAGCGTACATAATGAGACCTCCTTACTTCTCGATTTCGCGGTGGTTGTACAGCTCCTGCAGCTCCTCCACCGGCTTGCCCATCAGATCCTCGATCAGCGCCGTATAGGCACCGTCCTGGATTTCACGGACGCGGTCGGCCAGGTGCTGCGTCTTGGGGGCAAGGTACTTGCCGTTCAGACGGCGGGCCAGCATCGCCACCTGCGGATGCGAGATGCCGGCCGGGCAGCGGGAGGAGCACACGCCGCACATGACGCAGTCAAAGGAGGCCTCGGCACACTTATCGTATTCACCGCGCTGTGCGTAGGCGATGTACTGCATCACGTTCAGCCCCTGCGTGCAGCTCTTGGTGCAGGCGTTGCAGCCGACGCAGGCATAGATTTCGGGATACAGCTGCATCATGATCTGCTCGGTAGGCTTGATCTTTTCGATGTCATAGACCTGCTTGACGAGTGGGAAGAAGGGGAGGGTGGCAACATACATGTTGTCCTCCACCTTGGTCTGGCAGGCCAGGCAGGTTTTCAGCTCGCGGTCTCCCTTGATGCGGTAGATGGTGGCGCAGGCTCCGCAGAAGCCGTTGCGGCAGCCGCAGCCGCGCACCAGCTGATAGCCCGCATATTCCATGGCGCGCATGATGGTCAGATTGTCGGGCACGCTGTACTGCTTACCGAACAGATAAACATTTACCATATGTTCCATGTTGCGATGTCCTCCTTATCAGTATTCATTCGGCAGCTCGTCGAGCTGGTCGCAGCGGAACACCGGACCGTCCTTGCAGACATACTTGGCACCGACGTTGCAGCGGCCGCACTTTCCGATGCCGCATTTCATGCGCAGCTCCAGCGTTGTGTAAATCTGCGTTTTGTCGAAGCCGAGCTCCTGAAGTCCCGCCAAGGTGAATTTGATCATGATCGGAGGGCCGCAGAGAATGGCAATCTTGTCGGTGGAGAAGCCGAGCTCCTTCACGTAATTCGGGACAAAGCCGACATGCCCCGTCCATTCCGGCTGCTCCCGGTCGATGGTCAGGTGGACATTGACGTCGGAATCCCCGACCCACTCGTGGATGATTTCGTCATAGTCCACCAGATCCTGCATGCTGCGGGAGCCGTAGACGATGTCGATCTTGCCGTAGCGGTCCCGGTAGTGGCGACAGTAGTTAATGACCGACCGCAGCGGGGCCAGTCCGATACCGCCCGCAATAAAGAGCATATCGTGTCCGGCAAACTCCGTGTCCACGGGGAACGGGTGTCCGTAGGGGCCGCGGATGGTGATCTGCTGGCCGACCTCCATGGAATGCAGCCACTCGGTGACGCATCCGCACTTTTTGATGGAAAATTCCATGTACTCGGTGTTGGTGGGAGAGGAGGTGATGGAGAACATCGCCTCTCCGACACCCGGGATGGAGAGCATGGCGCACTGGCCGGGCATATGCTCAAACGCTTTTTTGCCGTCCGGTGTCACCACGCGGAAGGTTTTGACATCGGGGGTGTCGATACGGATATCCGTGACCACGCCGATTTTCGGAATTAACGCCTCTTGCCTCTCAGCCATGGCTGTGACCCCCTAACGTTTTCATCACCTTGACGATGTTCATCTGAATCGGGCACTTGGCGACGCAGCGGCCGCAGCCGACGCAGGAGAACAGGCCGTCGTTGTTTTCGGGATAGTAGACGAGCTTGTGCATAAACCGCTGACGGAAGCGCTCAAGCTGCGTCAGACGGGGCTGTCCCGCGGACATTTTGGTGAAATCGGAATACATGCAGGAGTCCCAGCAGCGGAAGCGGCGGACGCCGTGTCCCGTGTTGAAGTCCTTGATGTCGTAGCACTGACAGGTCGGGCACACGAAGGTGCAGGTGCCGCAGCCGAGGCAGGATTCGGACAGCTCCTTCCAGGCGGGATCGTTGAAAAATTCGTCCGTTTTCCCGGCGCCGAAGGCCTCGGCCGACAGAGAGGCGAGTGGCAGCGCCTTCAGACGCTCCCGGATCTGCTCCTGTACAC
>URYX01000136.1 GCA_900552225.1 uncultured Oscillospiraceae bacterium
AGCTTTGTGGTGTCGGGCGAGGGAACCTTTTACACGGACGACGAGCCGTTTGTGCTGCGGGCGGGAGAAATTCATTTCGTGCCGCGCAGCCATTATCATCAGATCAAGGTTCTGTCGGGTCAGAATCTCCGCTTTGCCTACCTGGGCTTTAACTTTAACGAAAAAGCCAACACCCCCGAGCTCCAGGACCTGGAGCGGACGCTGGCGGGCGGCGGCTGCTACCACGTCATGGATAACGGCAACATCCGGCTGATGATTTATATGCTCATCAACGAGATGTACGGCCGCCCCGCCTACAGCAACATCATGGGGGAGGCCTATATCAATCAGATCATCGTGCAGCTGTACCGCCTGCTGACGGCGGAGCATACCTCGGCCTTTGTGCCGGATACCAGCAAGAACGTGATCGGAGAGCTGATTTACTCGGTGCTGAATTACGTGGACAATCACGTGCAGGACATCACGCGGATTCAGGACATCGGCGGCGAGCTCGGCTATTCCCACAGCTACATCTCGCATCTGTTCCGCGAGAAAATGGGCATGACGCTGCACCAGTACGTGACCCGCAAGAAGATCGAACGGAGCCTTGAGCTGCTGGCGACCGGGAAGTATTCCATCACGGACATCGCGCTGCAGCTGAACTATGAATCGGTACAGTCCTTCGGGAAAATGTTCAAGAAGATCAAGGGCTGTACCCCCAGTGAGTATCAGAAACGCTTGAATACCGCACAGAGGGCCGAGCAGCAGGCGCAGGCCCGGAGCAACGAACAGGGAGTGTGACGTATGAAACGGAAACAGGCTCGGATTTTGGCTTGGCTGTGTGTACTCGCCATGACGGTCGGAACGCTTCCGGCCGTGGCGGCAGAGGGGGAGGATACGGCAGCCGGAACGCAGACGGAGGCTTCGTCCCTGGCCTCCGGCCGCGACGGAATCTATTATACCTATTTTATGCAATACCGTGACCGCGCGGATGCCGCCGAGGCGCTGACGTTCGACATCACGGCCGCTGAGGGGGCGGAGGAATACCTGTCGGTGCCGGCGGTGCGGCTGACGGCCGGCGGCGAGCTGCAGTGGAGCTTACGCGTCCCGGCGGACGGCAACTATCAGCTGTCGCTGACCTATTGCGCGGAGCCGGACGGACAGCAGAATCCGGAAATCTCCTTCCTGCTGGACGGGACGCTCCCCTTCGACGAGGCGGAGCAGCTTTCGTTGGCGCGGCTCTGGAAAAACGGCGAGGCGCGGCAGGATACCAACGGCAACGACCTGATCCCGAAGCAGATTGAGCTCAGCGATTGGCAGACGGTGCGCCTGCGCGACAACGACGGCTTCAACGCCGCACCGTTTTCCCTGTTTCTGACGGCGGGTGAGCATACGCTGACCCTGCGCGGCGTGACCGAGACGGTGTGGGTCTCCGCGCTTTCGCTGGAGCCCCCGGTGAAGGTGCGCAGCGACGCGGAGGTAGGGGCCGATTACGTCGCGGCCGGCTATGCGCCGGTGGCGGACTTCGTGCTCCGCTGGCAGGCGGAGGATACCTCCTATAAAAACGACCGGACGCTGTCCCCGATGTACGACCGCACCTCGGCCTCGGCGGAGCCGTACCACGTCTCCAAGATCCGCCGCAACGTACTCGGCAAGGGCTACTGGAACAAGATGGGGCAGACCGTGACCTATGAGGTGACGGTCGAGAAGGCCGGCCTCTACTATATGACGCTGAAATACAAGCAGAACGAGCAGAGCGGCGTGACCACCTACCGGAACGTCTACGTCAACGGCGAAATCCCCTCCGCCTCCTACGAGAATATCGCCTTCCCCTACGGCATGAGCTGGGAGAAGCTCAGCGTGACGGGGGAGGATGGGATGCTGTGCCCGATGTACCTCCACGAGGGCATCAACACGATCACGCTGGAGGCCACGGTCGGCAACTACGGCTCGGTGCTGCAGGCGGTGGACGACATCAGCTACCAGCTTAACAACCTGTACGTGCAGATGGTGATGGTGTGCGGCTCAAGCCCGGACATCTACTTCGACTATAACCTGGATAAGCAGATTCCGACGCTGATCGAAACGCTGGATTCCGCCGCCTCCGGCCTGGAGCAGGAGGCCGACCGCTACGATGCCCTGGTCGGCGGAAAATCCTCCCAGACCGCCTCGCTGCGCCGCGCGGTGACGCAGCTGCGGGATATGATGAAAAACCCGGATTCCATTCCGAACCGCCTTTCGAACTTCCGTGACACGGTCAGCACTCTGTCCTCCTGGGTCTACACCAACGCGGAGCAGTCGCTGACGCTCGACTGGATCGCCCTGCATTCCGCAGAGGCCGAGCTTCCGTCGGCGGGTGCGGGCTTCTGGGCCGAGCTGTGGCATGTCATCGGCTCCTTCCTCGCGTCCTATGTCGAGGACTACAACGCGGTAGGCGCCTCGGACGACTCCAAGGAGGCTATCACGGTGTGGGCCTCCGTCGGCCGTGACCAGGTGCAGGTCATCCGCGATTTGGTAACGGACGATTTCACCTATAAAACGGGAATCCCCGTCAACCTGAGCCTGGTGCAGACCGGATTCATCGAGGCCACCCTCGCGGGGGCCGGCCCGGATGTGGCCATCGGCGTGGCGCGCGGTCAGCCGGTCAACCTGGCCTGCCGCAACGCGCTGACCGATCTGAGTCAGTTTGATACATACGAGGAGGTGGCCTCCCGCTTCTCGGAGACGGCAATGGTGCCCTATGTCTACGACGGCGGAGTGTATGCCATTCCGAACACGCAGAGCTTCTTTATGATGTTCTACCGGGAGGATATCCTGAATTCGCTCAACCTTCAGCTGCCGACGACCTGGGAGGAAGTGTACGCCCTGATTGCGCGCCTGCAGAAATACAACATGACCTTCGGCCTGCCGTATTCCACCATCAGCGCGGCCGCGGCCGTGGACACCGGTATGGGTGCCAAGGATATGTTCAGCATTCTGCTGCTGCAGAACGGCGGCTCCTACTATAATGCGGCGGGCACTGCGGTCGGCTTCGATAATGAGGGCGGACTGTCGGCCTTCTCCGAGTGGTGCGATTACTACGTGCAGTACGGGTTTGACCTGGTCTACGACTTCTACACCCGCTTCCGCTACGGCGAGATGCCGATCGGCATCGCCAATTATGAAATGTACTATACGCTGACCTCCGCCGCCCCCGAAATCCGCGGACTGTGGAAGATGACCACCGTGCCCGGCACGGTGCGTGAGGACGGCACCGTGGATACGACCGTCGGCGGCGCGGGCAGCGGCATCGTGATGTTCCGCACCGACGAATCGAAGCAGCAGTCCTGCTGGGACTTTATCGATTGGTGGACCACCGCCTCCGTGCAGACGCAGTACGCGCAGAACGTGGAAAACATTCTGGGCGTGGCCGGCCGCCACTCGACGGCCAACCTGGAGGCCTTCGACCGGCTTCCGTGGACGGAGGAGGAGCGGCAGGTGCTGAGCGAGCAGCGCAGCCATGTGCAGGAGATTCAGGAGGTTCCGGGAAGCTATTTCGTGTCCCGCTGCCTGGATAACGCCTTTCGCGCCGTGCTGTACGACAATGAAAACTCGCGCGAGATGCTCGAGAAGGAAATCAGGAACATCAACCGCGAAATCGAACGCAAGAGAAAGCAGCTCGGTCTCTCGGCCGACGGGACCAACTGAGGGGAGGTTACGGCATGAAAAAAACGGGGTTGTACGATCACTCCTTCAAGGGCTTCTGCCGGGAGGTGTGGAGATACCGTGAAAGCTATCAGCTGATGCTCCCTTTTACGGTACTGTTTTTACTGTTCACGGTCATTCCCGTGGTATCCTCCATGGCCCTGTCCTTTACGAACTTCGATATGCTCAATCCTCCCGATTTTGTGGGGCTTGAGAACTACGAACGGCTGTTCCTCGACGATTCCATCTTCCTGATCGTCCTGAAAAACACTCTGGTGTTTGCATTTCTCACCGGACCGATCAGCTATATCCTGTCGTTCCTGTTTGCCTGGCTGATCAACGAGCTCGGCCACACGATGCGTACCTTCCTGACGCTGGTGTACTACATGCCGGTGCTCAGCGGCAACGCCTACGTGGTGTGGGCGTTCCTGTTCAGCAGCGACTCCTACGGCATCATCAACAGCACCTTCATGTCACTCGGCCTGATCGATGAGCCGGTGCAGTGGTTCATCAATCAGAACACGCTGATGCCGACCCTGATCGTAGTGCAGCTGTGGCTCAGTCTCGGTACCGGCTTCCTGGCGTTTATCGCCGGCTTCCAGAACGTGGACCGGAGCCTGTTTGAGGCGGGCGCCATCGAGGGCATCCGCAGCCGCTGGCAGGAGCTGTTCCATATCACCCTGCCGGCTATGAGCCAGCAGCTGCTGTTTACCGCCGTGATGCAGATCGGCACCTCCTTCGGTGTCTGCGGCGTCATCGTGTCGCTGGCCGGCTTCCCGACGACGCAGTACAGCGCCGATACGATTGTAACCTATATTATGGAGCTCGGTACAACGCGCTACGAGATGGGCTATGCCTCGGCGCTGGCCGTGTTCCTGTTCCTGCTGATGATCGGGACGAATGCGCTGATTTCGAGCGCATTGCGCCGCTTCGGCACGGATTGACGGTCGGAAGACAGAAAGGAGAGCACCTGAACCCATGAAACTACCCTCACTGTTCAAGCCGCGCGTCAACCGTTCGTTGGCGGGCAACATCGGCGTGTTTTTGCTGCTGTTCATCTTCGGCGTGTTTTTCGCCTTCCCGATCGTGTATACCGTGTGCACGGCCTTCAAGCCGATGAACGAAATCCTGATCTATCCGCCGCGCCTGTTTGTGCGCAACCCGTCGGGAGATAACTTCCTCGAGCTGATCAAGGTCACCACGGACTACTGGGTGCCGCTGTCCCGCTACATTGTCAACAGCGTGGTGGTCAGCGTGCTCGGAACGGTCGGCAACCTCCTGTTCGCGAGCATGGCGGCCTATCCGCTCGCGCGGCATCCCTTCCCGGGCGGCAGGGCCTTCAACAGCATCATCGTCATGAGCCTGCTGTTCACCTCCTCGGTGACCTACATTCCGCAGTACGTGGTGCTGCAGCAGCTGCACATGATCGATACGCATGCCGCCCTGATTCTGCCGGCCATGCAGTCCTCCCTCGGCCTCTATTTGATGCGCAGCTTCATCCTGACGCTGCCGAACGAGATGCTGGAGGCGGCACGTATCGAC
>URYX01000137.1 GCA_900552225.1 uncultured Oscillospiraceae bacterium
CGTAGAGCAGGAACCAAAAGCGCTCCGTCTCCACCACCTCACGAATCCCGGCATACGCATAGTTCGTGCAGAAATAGGTGCCGCGCGTTTCCATATACTCAGTATAAAACACCGTGTATTCCTCTGTCAAGTGGTCATTGGCACTTTGCAGCCCTTTTTTCTGCATCCGCGGGGTCAGCAGGAGCAGAAGCACTCCCATCAGGGACACCGCCATCACAATGACGGCGATTTCACTTTTCAGAAACAGCAGCAAAAGCCCCAGCACCGCCCCGACGATACAGACCGCCATAGGCAGGCCCGTCGAGGGGCTTTTCCGCATGCTCACCCTCGCCATATCCTCAAACATCTCCGGCGACGGCACCGTTCTCACCTTATACAGCGGCTCCATGGTCTTCCTCCCCTACCGTACACGGATGACACACAAACACCTGCCCGAACGGCTGCATCGCCTGCGCGCAAAGCTGCGCATCCCCGGTATTGCCAAACAGCGCATACACGGCCGAGCCGCTGCCGGACATGCAGACACCCCACGGGGCGAACACCTCCAGTGCACGGCGCACGGCCGCCACCTCCGGCAGCTGCAGCGCCGCCTCGAACTGATTGAACAGCGCCCCGGCCGCACCGACGGGGTTTCCCGTCTCCAGCGCGGCACATACCGCCTGCTCGCGTGCTTCCCATTTCTCCGGCAGCGCCGTCCCGTCAATTGCCCGGTACGCCGCACCGGTCGATACCGCAGCGGGGGGCTTGACGATCACCGCAGCCACCGCACCGTCGAGAGACCGCAGAGGCTGCAGCCTCTCCCCGATCCCGGTACACAGCGCCGCACCGCCCCGTACACAAAACGGCACATCCGCGCCGATAGCCGCGCCCATACGGCACAGCTCGTCCGCAGAAAACGGGGCTCCGTACAGCCGGTTCATCGCACGCAGCACGGCCGCCGCATCCGCGCTGCCGCCGGCCAGACCCGCCTGCTGCGGGATGCACTTCTCCACCGTCACGGTGACGCCGCCCTTCAGGCCGCTCTGCCGGTAAAACAGCTGTGCGGCGGCAAATGCCGTGTTGCGCCCGTCGGTCGGCAGTGTCGGATCGGACAGCGACAGCTCGACTCCCTCCGGCCGCTCCGTCACCGTCACCGTATCGCAGAGATCCACCGTCTGCATCACGGTACGCAGCTCGTGGTACCCGTCGGAACGCCGCCCCGTTACTGCCAATGTCAGATTCAGCTTGGCATATCCCTTTTCGGTCACCGTCATGACAACTCCTCCAGGAACTCCTGCATACGTCCGAGCGCCTCCCGGATATGCTTGACCGAGTAGCAGTACGAAATCCGCACAAACCCCTCACCCGATACACCGAACGCATTGCCCGGAACCACCGCCACATGCTTTTTCTCCAAAAGCTGCCGGCAGAATTCCTCCGAGGAAAGCCCGGTCGAGCGGATACAGGGGAATACGTAAAAGGCCCCCTCCGGCTCAAAGCAGGACAGCCCCATTTTCCGAAGTCCGTCCACGATCAGGCGCCGGCGGCTGTCATATTCCGCCCGCATTCTCTCAATATCCTCGTCGCCCTCCTGCATGGCCTCGACCGCGGCGTACTGCGCCATCGTCGGCGCACACATGATGGCATACTGATGGAGCTTGAGAATCGGCTTAATGATCGGCGCCGGCGCGCAGACATAGCCGAGGCGCCAGCCGGTCATGGCATACGCCTTGGAGAAGCCGCTGATCAGCACCGTCCGCTCCCGCATTCCGGGGAGCGAGGCCAGACTCACATGCCGCTCCTCCCCATAGGTCAGCTCGCCGTAAATTTCGTCCGACAGCACCAGCAGATTGGTCTCCCGCAGCACAGCGGCAATCTCCTCCAGGTCGGAGCGGCGCATCACGCCGCCGGTCGGATTGTTCGGAAACGGCAGAATCAGCAGCTTGGTACGCGGAGTGATGGCCCGGCGCAGGGCCTCCGCCGTCAGGCGGAACCGGTCCTCCTCGCGGGTCTCAATGGCCACCGGCACGCCGCCGCAAAGCCGCGTCAGCGGATCGTAGCATACAAAGCTCGGCGTCGGAATCAGCACCTCGTCTCCGGGCGTCACCAGCGTCCGCAGGGCGAGGTCGATGGCCTCGCTGCCGCCGACCGTCACCACAATTTCCGAGGCGGGGTCGTAGTGTGTCTGAAACCGGCGGTCAAGATAGCCGGAAATGGCCTCACGCAGGGCCAGCTGCCCGGCGTTGGCGGTATACCAGGTTTTTCCCTTTTCCAGGGTGTCGATGGCGGCCTGCCGGATATGCCACGGGGTGGAAAAATCCGGCTCTCCGATGGTCAGAGACACCACATCCCCCATCGTGGCCGTCAGGTCAAAAAAGCGGCGGATACCGGAGGGGGGAATCGCAGCCACCGCAGGATTGATCAATGCTCCGTAATCCATGGGTCTCACAGTTCCCCTCTCTCGTCCTTTTCCTCACCGAGGAAGATCACATTGTGCTCCTTGTAGCGGCGCAGCACAAAATGCGTCGCCGTGGAAATCACCGAATCCAGCGTAGCGAGCCGCTTGGCCACGAACATGGCCACATCCTTGAAGGTGCGCCCGGTCACCAGGATGGAGAAGTCGTAGCCGCCGGACATCAGATAGATGCTCTCTACCTCGTCAAAGCGCATTATGACCTCCGCCAGCTCCTCAAAGCCGCGGTCACGCTTCGGCGTCACCTTCAGCTCGATCAGCGCCGTCACATATTCCCGGTCGGTGCGGTCCCAGTCAATCAGCGCCTTGTAGGCCCGGATGACGCCCTCCTTCTCCCACTGCGCGATCTGCGCCCGCACCTGCTCCTCCGTCATTCCCGTCATCACCGCAAGCTGCGCATCCGTCATACGTGCATCCGTGTCCAACAGCTTCAAGAGCTTTTCCATAGGTATTCCTCCGTTTTCAAAAAAGTAATCAGCCGACCTCAGGTGTTGCCGTCCTTGTCCGGGAAGCCCTCACCGAGCGTCTGCTCCGTCGCCACGATAATCGTAAATGCATGGGGATCGATGGCCTTGACCAGCCGCCTGAGCTGGTACACCTCCGACGGCCGCACCGCGCACATCAGCACCCGGCGATCCTTGCCCGTATAGGCCCCGTAGGCCTGCAGCATCGTCACGCCGCGGCTGATGCCGGACATGATGCCGTCGGCAATCTCCTGCTCCTTCTCCGTAATAATGAGCAGCATCCGCCCCGAGTCTCCGCCGTACATGATGGCGTCGATCACACGGGTGGAGACATAGATCGTGATGGTAGCGCACAGACCGGTCTGCACCTCGTGGAACGCCAGCATGGAAATCACCACGATCACGGCATCCACCAGCAGCAGCAGACGGCCGATCGGAACATACGGCATCCTCCGCTCGATCAGGCGCGCCACCACCTCGCTGCCGCCCGTGGTGGCCCCGCGGGCAAACACCAGCCCGATGCCCGCGCCCATAATCAGACCGCCGAAAATGCTCACCAGAATGCGTTCTCCGGTGTCCTGTGCGATATACTGCGGGATAAAGCCCGCATTTTTCTCCAGCAGATCCATGATCAGCGAGGACAGCACGGTCACAATCGCCGTGCGTACCGTAAACTGACGGCCGAGACGCCACCACGCGACCAGCAGCAGCGGAACGTTCATCAGCAGCGTCAGCGTACCGATGTCCAGCCACGGCAGCTTATAGCTGATGATGGTGGCAATCCCCACAAAGCCGCCGGGGGCAATGGCATTCGGTGCCGTAAAAATAATGACGCCGAGAGAATACAGGATACTGCCGACAACATAGACCAGCGTATCCAGGGCATACCGCCCGAGCCGTGTCTTTCCCACCTGCTTCATACCCGCTCATCCTCCTGCAGCAATACGGAGAAAAGCTCCTGCAGCCGCTCCGTCCGGTCGCTCAGATACAAATATCCGATCAGGGCTTCGAGGCCCGTGGCCGTATGATAATCGTCGCCGGTGCGCGCGGTTTTGGCGTTGCGTCCGCGCTTGAACACCGCAAGCTCCTGCTCCGACAGCAGCGGCCGGATCCGGTCAAAGGCCTTCCGCTGCGCCTCCGCGCAGACCATCGACACCGCCATTTTATGCAGCACCCCCGTCGGGCGATTCGCCTTGGCCGCCAGATGCTCCCGCACCATCAGCTCATAGACGCCGTCCCCGACAAAGGCGAGCGTAATCGGGCTGAGTGTGCGCACGTCCACATCCTCCGGATACAGCCTCATATCCCGCCCCCGCTTTCCTCATACTCCCGGAGCCCTCGGTGCTTCCCGGGGTCAATACACAAAGGTAAATTCGCAGTCGTAAACGCTGACCGTGTCGCCCTCCTGCACACCGGCCGCCTCCAGCGCGTCAATGACGCCGCCCGACTGCAGCACACGCTCAAAGTACTGCATGCTCTCGTAATCGGTCGGATCGATCTGCCGCATCACGCGCAGCAGCCATTCGCCCTCCACGAAGAACACACCGTCCTGCCGCGTGATGCGTACCGAACGGTCCGCCAGGCGGTCCACCTCCGGCAGCGCCTCCGGCTCCGCCTCAAACGCGCGGATGGGCGGCAGCTTCTGCAGCTGCTCCGCGCAGGCATCGACCAGCTCCTTGGTACCGTGCGCAATGGCCGCCATCATCGGGAAATAGGCATAGCCGCGCTCCCGCATGGCCTGCTCAAAGGCCGTCAGCTGCTCCTCGGTCGCCAGGTCGCATTTGTTGCCGGCCACCACCATCGGCAGCTCCGCCAGCGCCGGGCTGAAGGTTTTCAGCTCGCGGCAGATCGTGTCGAAATCGGTCAGCGGATCGCGTCCCTCACTGCCGGACACGTCCACCACGTGCACCAGCAGGCGGCAGCGCTCCACATGCCGCAAAAATTCGTGTCCGAGGCCGACGCCCTCGCCGGCCCCCTCAATAATTCCCGGAATATCCGCCATCACGAAGGAGGAGCCCGCCTCCACCCGCACCACACCGAGCACCGGCGTCAGCGTCGTAAACGGATAATTGGCAATCTCCGGCTTGGCCTCACTCACCACGGAAATCAGGGTGGATTTCCCGACGTTCGAGAACCCGACCAGCCCCACATCCGCCAGCAGCTTCAGCTCCAGGGTCACCTCCAGGGCTTCTCCGGGAATTCCCGGCTTCGCGAACCTGGGCACCTGACGGGTGGCGGTGGCAAAATGGATATTCCCCCAGCCGCCCTTGCCG
>URYX01000138.1 GCA_900552225.1 uncultured Oscillospiraceae bacterium
TCTTTCCCCCGAATTTATGCTGCTTTTGCGGCCTGCGGCCTTTTTTGACAGTCTGCGCCTCTGCCCGGGATTCCTCCGGGCAGGGGCTGCTTTTGCGGTCGGAGACGGGACGGCTGTCTGCGGCCCACGGAGCGCCGGCCCGACCGTCTGGCTCTCGCTGCCCGGCCGGGTCGGGATTCATGGCGGTCGGTTTTGCGCTCTTTCGTTTGCCCTGCGCCGGTCGAGGGAAACAAGCGGGAAAATATCCTCGCCTCGGGGCGCAGCCCGGCATTCCGAAAGCCCGGAAAGACGGAAAAAATTGAAATTTTAAAAATTTCTGTTGCTTTTTTTGCGCGGCTGTGGTATACTCACACTGTTAATTTGGCTATAAGCCCGCGAATGCTTGGATTCGCTGCCCGGCTTTGGTTATAGGTGAAGTGAGGTGACATCGATTATGAAAGAGAATATTCATCCGAATTATAAGCAGACGACCATTACGTGTGCTTGCGGCGAGGTGATTCACACCGGTTCCACGAAGGAGGACATCCGCGTGGAAATTTGTTCCAAGTGTCACCCGTTCTTTACCGGAAAGCAGAAGCTGGTGGATACCGGCGGACGTGTGGATCGCTTCAAGAAGCGTTTCGGCATGACGGACGAGAAGAAGTAACGGAGACCCGTCTGGCTGCAGTAAAAGCGAAGGATGACGGCGCATGGCCCGGAGGCGGGGCGCTTTCACGGTTCGTTTTTGCTGCGGCCTTTTTTCTTGGAAAAAATCGGCCCTGTGCGGCAAGGCAGCGGCAGGAGGTGCGGCGTTCAGTGGAGACAGCGTATAAAACCGTGCGCCGGGAGGCGCAGGCGGAATTTACCGAGAAGCGTTCCCGCTTTATCGGGCGCGTGCGCCCGGTGACGACCGAGGCGGAGGCGCAGGAGTACATCGCCGCGCTGAAGAAGCAGTACTGGGATGCCGCGCATACGGTGTATGCCTATATCCTGCGCGACGGAACCCGCCGCTTTTCGGACGACGGGGAGCCGCAGGGGACGGCGGGAATGCCGACACTGGAGGTGCTCCAGAAGGCCGGACTGACCGATGCTGCGGTGACGGTGACGCGCTATTTCGGCGGTATTCTGCTCGGGGCCGGAGGCTTGGTGCGCGCCTATTCGCACGCCGCGGCGCTGGCCGTTGAGGCGGGGGAGCCTGTGGAAATGCGCCCCTGCCGCAGGGTGCGGGTGGTGTGCGACTACAGCCGCTACGGCTGGGTGGAGCCGCTGCTGCGCTCCTACGGTACGGTAGAGGGGGCCGATTTCGGGGAGGCGGTGACCGTGACGGCGGTGCTGCCGGTCGGGGCCTGCCCCGGGGCGCAGGATGCGCTGACCGAGCGCAGCGCGGGGCAGCTCGTGCTGATGCCGGAGGGCGACCTGTTTGCTCCGTTTGAGCTTTGAGCCGGACGGACGGCGGCAAGGTCTGCCTTGGCATACGACACGGTGCGACACGAATCGGCAAAACTCCCGAAAATCGGAAAATTTTTGAGACGGCGGCAGGAAAATCCCCCGGACGGCGCGTATATTATAGGTAGAACCCGGGACGGCAGCCGCAATGCCGCCGCGGCGGAAACGGAGGGATCGGCCATGACGGTGCGTGAACGGTATGAGGAGCTGGAGCGGCAGATTCTGTCGCCGTATGCGGCCCTGACGGCGGACAGCCGCGGGCGGGATACGCCGGAGCCGCCGTGCGATTACCGCACGGTGTACCAGCGCGACCGTGACCGCGTGATCCACAGCAAGGCGTTCCGCCGCCTGAAGCACAAGACGCAGGTGTTTCTGTCCCCCGAGGGGGATCACTACCGCACCCGTCTGACCCATACGCTGGAGGTGTCGCAGATTGCGCGTACCATCGCGCGGGCTCTGCGGCTCAACGAGGATCTGACCGAGGCCATCGCGCTGGCGCACGATCTCGGCCACACCCCGTTCGGACATGCCGGGGAGCGCGCTCTGGACCGCCTGATGGACGGCGGCTTCCGGCATTATGAGCAGGGTGTGCGCGTGGTGGAGAAGCTCGAAAACGACGGCCGCGGCCTCAACCTGACCTGGGAGGTGCGCGACGGAATCCTGAACCATACACGCGGGCCCTGGGCGGCCACACGGGAGGGCTGTGTGGTGCGGATTGCCGACCGTATCGCCTATATTCACCACGATATGGACGATGCCATGCGCGCCGGAGTGCTGCGCGAGGAGGAGGT
The DNA here is from genome assembly GCA_900552225.1 of uncultured Oscillospiraceae bacterium. GTDB lineage: Bacteria > Bacillota > Clostridia > Oscillospirales > Acutalibacteraceae > UMGS1487. Next base: position 2,217 of record URYX01000138.1, read on the forward strand.
TCCCGTCGGGGCGCGGGAGACGCTCGGAGCTCGGCGCTCCCAGTGGATCGGCTCGCTGGTCTCCTCGGTGATCGGCCACGGGGCCGAGAGCATCGGGATGGATGCGGCGACCGAGCAGGCCTTTTCGGAGCTGCACGCCTTTATGTATGAGGAGCTGTACCTGAATCCCACGGTCAAGGGGGAGGAGTCCAAGGCGGAGGCCCTGCTTGACCGTCTGTTCGAATATTATGTCGGGCATCCGGAGCGGCTTCCGGCGGAATACGGCCGGATCTGCGAGACGGAGGGATCGGCCCGTGCGGCCGCCGACCATATTGCCGGCATGACGGACAATTACGCCTTGGAGATTTACGGAGACCTGTTTATCCCGCGCGGCTGGACGCTGCGCTGAATCGGCCGCCGACGGCGAGGAGGGGAAGAAAATGGCACTGCCGGAGAGCTTTTTGGACGAGCTCCTTGCGCGCAACGATGCGGAATCGGTCATTTCCTCCTACGTGTCTCTCCGCAGGCGCGGCCGGACGATGGTGGGGCTCTGCCCCTTCCACGGGGAAAAAACGCCGTCCTTTACGGTGTATCCGGAGAACAATTCCTTTTATTGCTTCGGCTGCGGCGCGGGCGGCGATGTCATCACGTTCATCAAGAAAATCGAAAACCTGGATTATATCGACGCCGTCAAATTTTTGGCGGAGCGCTCCGGAATGCGGATGCCCGAGCTGTCGCGCGGCGACGATGTGCTGTCCCGCCTGCGGCTGCGGATACTGGAGGCCAACCGCGAGGCGGCGCGGCTCTACCATGCGGTGCTGTATTCGTCGGAGGGACGGGCGGGACTGGACTATTTCCACAGCCGCGGCTATACCGACCAGACCATCCGGCGGTTCGGTCTCGGCTACTGTCCCGGTTTCGGGACGACGCGCGACGCGCTGATGCGCAAGGGCTTCACCGAGGAGGAGCTCACGGCGGCGTTCCTCTGCCGCCGCAAGGAGGCGCATTGCTACGACATTTTTCACCATCGGGTGATCGTTCCGATCATCGATGTGCGGGGCAATGTGATTGCGTTCGGAGGGCGTGTGCTGGACGACAGCAAGCCCAAATATCTGAACAGCGCGGACACCCCTGTGTTCCACAAGAGCGGTCAGCTGTTTGCCCTGAATTTTGCCAAGGCCGAGGCGGGCAGCGGGCTGATTCTGTGCGAGGGCTATATGGATGTGATTGCGCTGCATCAGGCGGGCTTCCGCAACGCGGTGGCGGCGCTCGGGACGGCGTTTACCGCCGAGCATGCCGCGCTGCTGTCGCGGTATACGCAGGAGGTCACGCTGATTTTTGACTCGGACGAGGCGGGGCAGAAGGCGGCCCAGCGCGCCATCGGCATTTTGCGGCCAACGGGACTGCAGGTGCGGCTGACGGCCGTGCCGGACGGCAAGGATCCGGACGAATTCATCCGCAGGAACGGCCCCGAGCGCTTCAAGCTGCTGCTGAGCCGTTCCGCCAATGATGTGGAATATCGCCTGATGACGATCGGCCGGCAGTATGACCTGGCGACGGCCAACGGCCGTGTGGGGTATCTCGGGGAGGCGGCCAAGCTGCTGGCAACGCTGCACAACCCGATTGAGCAGGATGTCTACGCCGGAAAGCTGGCGCAGGAGCTGTCGGTGTCCAAGCCGTCGATTCTGGCGCAGGTGGTGCAGGAGCAGAAGCGCCGCGAACGGCGGCAGCAGGTGAAAACCGAGCTGCGGCAGGCGGCCCGGCAGCAGGAGCAGGAGCGCCGTAAGGCCAATCCCGAGGCGGAGCTGCATCCGAAGGCGGCCAACGCGGAGGAGGCGCTGCTCGGCATTCTGATACTGCATCCCGATTACATACGGCGGGTGCGGGAGAGCCTGCCGCCGGAGTATATGATTACGGAATTCAACCGCCGCCTGTACCGGCTGCTGCTGGAACGCATGGATCAGGGGCTGACGGTTTCCCTGCCCGTGCTGACGGCGGGGCTGGAGGAGGAGGAAGCCGCTTACGTCACCCGCATGGTCGTGCTGCGGCGTGAGCTGGAGGCCAGGCCCGAGGAGGCGCTCCGCTACGTGGAGATTCTGCGGGAGGAGCACGAGCAGCAGGCGGTGGCGCATCCGGAGGATATGTCCCCGGAGCAGCTGATGCATTTTATTCAAAAAAAGTGGAATACCGAACAGGGAGGACATAGCCATGAGTGAGACGAAAAAAACCCGGAAAGAGGATGCGGCGGAGGAGACGGAGCTGCTGCACGAGAATCCGGAGATGCCGGAGAATGCGGCGGAGGACGGGCAGCCGGAGGAGGGACCGACGGACGAGGAGCTGGCGGCGGAGGAATTCGCGCAGGCGCACGCTGCCGGGAACAAGGACCGCCGTCAGCAGATGGCGAATATCCTTGAGCTCGGCCGTGCCAAGGGAAAGCTGACCACGCAGGAAATCATGGACTCGATGGAGGAGCTGGACTTCGACGCCGAGTCGGTGGACAAACTCTATGAAATGCTCGAGAGCCACAACATCGAGATCGTCGATGATTTTCAGGACGAGAATTTTGCCGATATCGACTATGTGCTGTCCGCGTCGCAGGGCTCGGCAGAATCGGATGTGTCGCAGGACAGCATCACGATTGACGACCCGGTCAAGGTCTACCTGAAGGAGATCGGTCGCGTGCCGCTGCTGTCCTCGGACGAGGAGGTCGATCTGGCGGTACGCATCATGAACGGGGATGAGGCCGCCAAAAAGCGGCTGTCGGAGGCCAACCTGCGGCTGGTGGTCAGCATCGCCAAGCGGTATGTCGGCCGCGGCATGCAGTTTCTGGATCTGATTCAGGAGGGAAACCTCGGCCTTATCAAGGCGGTCGAAAAATTCGACTATACCAAGGGCTTCAAGTTCTCCACCTATGCCACCTGGTGGATTCGTCAGGCCATCACCCGCGCCATTGCGGATCAGGCTCGCACCATCCGCATCCCGG
>URYX01000139.1 GCA_900552225.1 uncultured Oscillospiraceae bacterium
GCAAGCAGGGCCGCTTCCGCCAGAACCTGCTCGGCAAGCGCGTCGACTATTCCGGCCGTTCGGTTATCGTGGTCGGGCCGGAGCTGAAGATGTATCAGTGCGGTCTGCCGAAGGAAATGGCGCTGGAGCTCTTTAAGCCGTTTGTCATGAAGCGCCTGGTGGAAACCGGCGCCGCCGGCAACATCAAATCCGCCCGCAAAATGGTGGAGCGGGTGCGCCCCGAGGTGTGGGATGCGCTCGAAATCGTCATCAAGGATCACCCGGTAATGCTCAACCGTGCGCCAACGCTGCACCGCCTGGGTATTCAGGCGTTTGAGCCGGTGCTCGTGGAGGGCCGCGCCATCAAGCTGCATCCGCTGGTCTGCACGGCGTTCAACGCCGACTTCGACGGTGACCAGATGGCCGTTCACGTGCCGCTGTCCGCGGAGGCGCAGGCGGAGGCCCGCTTCCTGATGCTGGCGGCCGGCAACCTGCTCAAGCCGTCCGACGGTAAGCCGGTGGCCGTGCCGACGCAGGATATGGTGCTCGGCTCCTATTATCTGACCTATGAGCGCGAGGGTGAGCTCGGCGAGGGCAAGATCTTCCGCGACGAGAATGAGGCCATGATGGCCTATGACAGCGGCGTGATCGGACTGCATGCCAAGATCAAGGTGCGCCGCTTCAAGGAAATCGACGGCGAGATGCAGAACCGCCTGGTGGAGACCACCGTCGGCCGCATCATCTTCAACCGCCCGATCCCGCAGGATCTCGGCTTTGTGGAGCGCAAGACTGTGGACGACCAGTTCCTGTATGAGGTCAACTTCAAGGTGGCCAAGAAGCAGCTCTCGCAGATTATCGAGCGCTGCATCAAGGTGCACGGTGCTGCCGGAACCTCCGAGGTGCTCGATGCCATCAAGGCGCAGGGCTACCATTACTCCACGAAGGGCGCTCTGACCGTTTCGGTCGTGGACGCGACCATCCCGCCCGCCAAGAAGCAGCTCATTGCGGAGGCCGAGGAGCAGGTGGATCAGATCACCGCTCTGTTCAATATGGGTCTTATGAGCGAGGATGAGCGCTACAAAAAGGTCGTGGCTGTGTGGAATGATACCACCGCCAAGGTCGGTGCCGCGCTGAATGACAACATGGATCCGTATAACCCGATCTTCATGATGGCCGATTCCGGAGCCCGTGGCTCCGCAGCGCAGATCCGTCAGCTGGCCGGTATGCGCGGCCTGATTGCCAATACCTCCGGCCGCGCGATTGAGGTTCCGATTCGTTCGAACTACCGTGAAGGCCTGAACGTTCTGGAATACTTCATCGCCTCCCGCGGAGCGCGGAAGGGCCTGGCCGATACCGCTCTGCGTACCGCCGACTCGGGATATCTGACCCGCCGTCTGGTGGATGTGGCGCAGGATGTGATTATCCGCGAGCAGGATTGCGGTACGCATGAGGGCATCGAGGTATACGACATCAAGGATGGCAACGCCATGATCGAGCCGCTGTCCGAGCGTCTGACCGGCCGGTATCTGGTGGAGGACTTCTGCGATCCCAAGACGGGAGAGGTGGTCATCAGCCGCGACCATATGATGACCGAGCAGGATGCCAAAAAGCTGGTCGAGGAGTACGGCGTAACGCACATTCACGTGCGCTCGGTGCTGACCTGCAAATCGCGCCACGGCGTGTGTGCCCATTGCTACGGCGTCAACCTGGCGACGGTGGAGCCGGTCACGATCGGTGAGGCCGTGGGTACCATCGCGGCGCAGTCCATCGGTGAGCCGGGTACCCAGCTGACCATGCGTACCTTCCACACCGGCGGTATCGCGTCCGGCGAGGATATCACACAGGGTCTGCCGCGTGTCGAGGAGCTGTTCGAGGCACGCAAGCCGAAGGGAGCTTCCATCGTCACCGAGATCGAGGGCGATGTCCGCTTTGCCGAGGACAAGAAGAAGCAGCTGGTTGTGGTGACTAACAACAAGGCGGAGGAGCTGGACGAACGGGCTTATGTGATCCCGTTCGGCACCCATATCCGCGTGATGGAGGGCGACCATGTGATGCCCGGCGACCGTCTGACGGACGGTGCCGTGAACCCGCACGACATCCTGGATATCAACGGCGCTCTGGCCGTGCAGAACTACCTGATTTCCGAGGTGCAGCGCACCTACCGTCTGCAGGCCGTGAAGATCAACGACAAGCACATTGAGGTCATTGTGCGTCAGATGATGCGCAAGATCCGTGTGACCGATGCCGGAAGCACGAGCCTGCTCGGCGGGGCCGTTGTGGAGCGCAGCGAGTTTGACGATGCCAACGATGCCGTGCGTGCGCGGATTGCGGCCGGTGAGACCGGATTGACGGAGGCCGCCGGTGAGGCGGTGCTGCTCGGTATCACCAAGGCGGCACTGGCTACCGACAGCTTCCTGTCGGCTGCTTCCTTCCAGGAGACGACGCGTGTGCTGACCGATGCCGCCATCAAGGGCAAGGTCGATCCGCTGCTCGGACTGAAGGAGAACGTCATCATCGGCAAGCTGATCCCGGCCGGTACCGGCATTCAGGCCTACAACAACGTGGAGGTCATCAACACCCATGCGTCGGACAACGATCCGTATGTCAAGGCGCTGCGCAGTGTGCTGAATGACGGCGGTGCGGAGGAAAAAGCCCCGGAAACGCAAGAATAATCTTGACAAAGCGGGGAACCCTGTGGTAAAATACCAAATTGGGCTATGCAGGCCTGTCCGCAGGCCTGTTTAGACATAAATATTTTATTGAGGAGGTGTCATAGTTGCCTACGTTTAACCAGTTAGTGCGTAAGGGACGCGAAGTTCAGGAGAAGAAGGCGAAGGCGCCGGCTCTGCTGAAGGGTTGGAACTCCAAGAAGCGGATTGCCATCGATCAGAATTCTCCCCAGAAGCGCGGTGTGTGCACGGCGGTCAAGACGTCTACCCCGAAAAAGCCGAACTCGGCTCTTCGTAAGGTGGCCCGTGTCCGTCTGTCCAACGGCATCGAAGTAACTTCGTATATCCCGGGCGAGGGTCACAACCTGCAGGAGCACAGCGTGGTGCTGCTGCGCGGCGGACGTGTCAGGGATCTTCCCGGTGTCCGCTACCACATCATCCGCGGTACGCTCGATACGCAGGGCGTCGCCAAGAGAATGCAGGCGCGCTCCAAGTACGGAGCCAAGCGTCCGAAGGCCGGAGCGGCCAAAAAGTAATGACATTGTGAGCGGCTGAAAAAGCGGCTTTATATAGCGCTGCCCGCGTTTCCGAGGAGACGCGGGGGCGGGTATAGAGCTTCTTGTGAGGCTTGCGGAAGCGTGTCCACTTTCGAGTACCTGTGATATCATTTTTATGAAGGAGGGAAGTAGAATGCCCAGAAGAGGTTCTATTCCGAAACGCGATGTGCTGCCGGACCCGGTATATAATTCCAAGCTGGTAACACGTCTGATCAACAACATCATGCTGGACGGTAAGAAGGGCGTGGCCCAGAAGATCGTCTACGACGCATTCGACATCGTTGCCGAGAAGACCGGCAAGGATGCTCTCGAGGTGTTTGAGCAGAGCATGGAGAACATCATGCCGCTGCTCGAGGTCAAGGCCCGCCGTGTCGGCGGTGCCACGTACCAGGTGCCGATCGAGGTTCGTCCCGATCGCCGCGTCACCCTCGGCTTGCGTTGGCTCACCACCTATTCGCGTGCCCGTTCCGAGCGTACCATGAAGGAGCGCCTTTCCGGCGAAATTCTGGATGCTCTGGCCGGCAACGGCGCTGCGGCGAAGAAGCGCGAGGATACGCACAAGATGGCGGAAGCCAACAAGGCGTTCGCGCATTTCCGCTGGTAATGTGAGCGTCAGCCAATAGGAGGGAGGATTTTATGGCACGTCAAGTTTCTCTGGAAATGACCAGAAACATCGGCATCATGGCGCACATCGATGCCGGTAAGACCACGACGACCGAGCGTATTCTGTATTACACCGGTATCAATCACAAGATCGGTGAAACGCATGAAGGCTCCGCGACGATGGACTGGATGGCGCAGGAGCAGGAGCGCGGTATTACGATTACGTCGGCTGCTACGACCTGCTTTTGGAAAAAGCACCGGATCAACATCATCGACACGCCGGGCCACGTGGACTTCACGGTAGAGGTGCAGCGCTCGCTGCGCGTGCTGGACGGTTCCGTGACGGTGTTCTGCGCCAAGGGCGGTGTGGAGCCCCAGTCCGAGACCGTGTGGCGTCAGGCGGACGAGTATAAGGTGCCCCGTATGGCCTATGTCAACAAGATGGACATCATGGGTGCCGATTTCTACCGCGTGATTCATATGATGAAGGACCGCCTGAAGTGCAACGCAGTTCCGATTCAGCTTCCGATCGGTGCCGAGGATACCTTCAAGGGAATCGTTGACCTGGTCGAAATGAAGGCCTATGTCTACTACGATGACCTGGGCAAGGATATTCGTGTCGAGGAAATTCCCGATGACATGAAGGAACTGGCTCAGAAGTACCATGACGAGCTGATCGAGCATGTGGCTGAGCAGGATGACGCGCTGATGGAGAAGTATTTCTCCGGCGAGGAGCTGACGATCGAGGAGATCAAGGCCTGCATCCGCAAGTCCACCATTGCGAACAGCATGGTACCGGTGACCTGCGGCACCTCTTACCGCAACAAGGGTGTGCAGAAGCTGCTGGATGCCATCGTGGATTATATGCCGGCCCCGACGGATGTTCCGTCCATCAAGGGAGTCAATCCCGATACCGAGGAAGAGGTCGAGCGTCATTCCTCCGATACGGAGCCGTTCGCGGCACTGGCATTCAAGATTGCGACCGACCCGTTTGTCGGCAAGCTGTGCTTCTTCCGCGTCTATTCCGGAACGCTGAATGCCGGTACGACGGTGTACAACTCCAGCAAGGATACGAACGAGCGTATCGGCCGTATTCTGCAGATGCATGCCAACCATCGCCAGGATATCGAGACGGTGTACGCCGGCGATATCGCCGCCGCCGTGGGCCTGAAGAGCACCACGACCGGCAATACGCTGTGCGATGAGAAATACCCGGTTATCCTGGAATCCATGAAGTTCCCGGAGCCGGTTATCCGCGTGGCCATTGAGCCCAAGACCAAGGCCGGCCAGGAGAAGATGGGCCTTGCGCTGGCCAAGCTGGCGGAGGAGGATCCGACCTTCCGTACCTACACGGACGAGGAG
>URYX01000140.1 GCA_900552225.1 uncultured Oscillospiraceae bacterium
CGGGAGCCTCTCCCTGTCCGCCCACGCCGGCCGCCGTACACAGTTCCTTCAGTAATTCCTTCAACGCCGTTTCCTCCTTTTCGCTTACAGAGCCGCTACCAGCCGCTTGAAGTGCTGTCCGCGCTCCTCAAAATTCCGATACAAATCAAAGCTCGCGCTGGCGGGAGACATAAAGACCACATCCCCGTCTCCACTGATACGCCGTGCGGTCTGCACCGCCTCCTCCATGGTCGCCACACGATAGATCGGCAGATCGCTGCACGCCCGGATGCTGCGCTCGATGGCGTCCGCCGTTGCGCCGAGCAGAATGGCGGCCTTGACCGTCTCCGCCGCCACCGGTCCGAGCGGATCGTAGGGAATATGCTTATCATAGCCGCCCGCAATCAGGATCACCCGGCGGTCAAAGGAGCGCAGCCCCGCGATGGTGCGGGACGGGCTGGTGCCGATGGAGTCGTTGTACCAGCGCACGCCGTCGAGTGTACGCACCAGCTCGCAGCGGTGCTCCACGCCGCCGAAGCGCCGTGCATAGTCCGCGATGACCTCCGGCGGCACCTCGCCCCATACCGCGGCAATCGCTGCCAGATAATTCTCGATATTGTGCTCTCCCGGCAGCAGGATGTCCCGCGCCGCCGTCACCGGAGTCGTCATACCCGCGTGCGTCATGCACAGCACCCGCTCCGGCGACAGCCAGGCGCCCTCCTCCAGCGGGCCCCGGCGCGAAAACCGAAATACCTGCTGTCCCTGCACCGCCTCCTCGGCAAACCGTTCGGTCACGGCATTGTCCGCGTTGAGCACCGCCCGGTCGCCGGCGTGCTGATACCGCACCAGGTTCTGCTTGGCCTCGATATACTCCGCCATGTCGGTATGCCAGTCCAGATGGTTCGGGGCCACATTGGTGACCACCGCCACATGCGGACTCTGCGTCATCCGCGTCAGCTGGAAGCTGGACAGCTCCACCACGGCCGCATCCTCCGGGCGAATCTCCCGGATCAGCGGCAGCAACGGACGGCCGATATTGCCGCCGACAAACACACGCCGTCCGGCCGCCTCCAGCAATCCCGCCACGATGGTGGTCGTGGTGGTCTTGCCGTCCGACCCGGTCACCGCATAGATCGGCGCGGGGCAGAGCAAAAAAAACACCTCCATTTCGGAGGAAACCGGGATTCCCCGCTCCCGCGCCCGTTCAAACGGCGGCAGATAGGGCTTCATCCCGGGGGTTCTCAGAATCAGCCGCACATCGTCGAGCCGGTCCAGATACCCGTCCCCGAGGCACAGCTCGACCCCCTCGCGCCGGAGCTCCTCCGCCGTTGCTCCGAGCTCCTGCTCGCTCCGACGGTCGCAGGCCCGCACCCGTATTCCGTAGGACAGCAGCTGCCGGATCACCGGCAGATTGTTGCGGCCGATGCCGCAAACCGCCACCGTTTCGCCGCGCAGCCCCTCAAAAAACTCCGTATAGGTCATTTTCATGTCACACTCCCGCCCTCCGCCTCGGGAGGGCCTTTTTGTCCGTTTGCTTCCATTATACGGAAAAGTGCGGCAAATATCAAATGAAAATACGAGAAAAAGGCCGGGAAACGTTAATTTTTTATAAACGTTCCGAAATCGGGTTGCAAGTGCCGCAAAAAACGGCTACAATAAATATTAATCCAAGTTTCCGCGCGGTGCTTCTGTGCCATACGGGTATATCCGCCGCCCCGCGGGGAGCTTATTCCCCCGGGCGGCCTGTCGGACGGATCGGTGAATTAAGGCGGAGGTTTTGAGCGTATGTTTTTCTATCAGGGAATGACCTGCCCGGTCTGCGGGAAGGAATTTACCCAAAAAGACGATATTGTGTCCTGCCCGCAGTGCGGCGCGCCCCATCATCGCGCCTGCTGGAAGGCGGAGGGGCACTGCCACTTTGCGGACCGGCACGGAACGCCCGAGCAGTGGTCCCGGGAAAAAGCGTCGGCTGCCTCCCCCTCGGAGCCGGCGGCCGACGGCATGCGCCGTTGCCCGCACTGCGGTGCGCTCAACCCCGAATTTGCGGAATTCTGTGCCCACTGTGCCCGCCCGCTGGAGACCGAGGACTGGTCTCAGGCGGCCCCGCCCCGTCCCGAGGCTCCGCCGCCGCCCGCGCAGGACGGGGAAAACGGCACCCCCTACCGGGAATACACTCCGTTTTTCGTTCCGCCCGTCGATCCGCTCGGCGGCATCCCCAAGACGGAGCAGATCGGCAGCGAAAGCGTGGCCGATGTCGCCGCCGCCGTGGGGCAGAACACTGCCTACTACATCCCGCGCTTTTTCCATTTTTCCCATGGCGGCTCCCGCATCTCCTGGAATTGGGCGGCGTTCCTGCTGACCCCCTACTGGCTGCTGTACCGGAAAAATTACCTCTCCGGCGGCCTGATGCTGCTGTTCCGGATGAGCAGCATGCTGCTCACCAACCTGCTGTATGCCTCGCTTTACGGAAGCTTTAACGGCACCACCGCCGCGCTGATTCAGTATACGCAGCAGCTGATGGCCGACCCGGCCTCCCGCCCCTATCTCTATCTCATCGCGGGACTCAGCCTGGTGGATTTTCTGCTGCGCTTTGTCTTCGGCCTGTTCGGCACCTATTCCTATATGGGAGCAACGCTCAACCGCATCGGCCGTCTGCGTCTGAAATCCCCCGAAAATTTCCGGACGCAGCTTCCGACCGTCGGCGGTGTTTCGTTCCTGCTCGGGATGCTCGCCTATTTCCTGCTGCAGATGACGGCGCTACTGTCTCAGATGTTTTAAATCTGCGGTTTGCAAAGGACCCCCGCGGCTTCTGCAAACCGCATCACTTTCCAAAAGGAGGATATTCTATGTCCCGTGTCAAGAAGGCGGTCATTCCTGCGGCCGGCCTCGGTACCCGCGTATTGCCCGCCACCAAGGCCATGCCGAAGGAAATGCTTCCGATCGTGGACACCCCCGCCATTCAGTACATCGTCGAGGAGGCCGTTGCCTCCGGCATTGAAGAAATTCTGATCATCACCAACCGCGGCAAGGGCCTGATTGAGGATCACTTCGACCGTGCCGTGGAGCTGGAGGAGCGGCTGGCCGCCGCCGGCCGGGAGGAGGAGCTGGCCGCCGTCCGCCGGATCACCGATATGGCGCACATCGCCTTTATCCGGCAGAAGGAGACCAAGGGCCTCGGCCACGCCGTGCTGTGCGCGCGCCCCTTTGTCGGTGACGAGCCGTTTGCCGTGCTGTACGGCGACGACGTCATTCTCGGGGAGGATCCCGCCTGCGCGCAGCTGTGCCGCGCCTACGAAGCCTACGGGCTCGGCACGGTCGGCATCCGCGAGGTCACTCCGGAGCAGATCCGGCGCTACAGCTCGATGGAGCTGTCGCCGCTGGCCGATCGGCTCTACCGCATCACCGACATGATCGAGAAGCCCGCCCCGGGCGAGGAGTTCTCGCTGTTTTCCATTCTCGGGCGCTGCGTGCTGCCTCCCGCAATTTTCGATATTCTGGAGCATACCGCCCCGGGGGCCGGCCATGAGATTCAGCTGACCGATGCCATGCGGGAGCTGGCCCGGCGCGACGGCATGGTCGGCGTCGCCTTTACCGGTACGCGCTACGACATGGGCAACCGCCTCGGTATTCTGCAGGCCGGCTGCGAGACCGCGCTGCGCCGCCCCGACCTGAGAGAGGAATTTGCCGCCTATCTGCGGCAGTTGGTGGCCGATTGGGACGGAGGACGGTTCCGGTGACGCGTATTCTGTTCATCTGCCACGGCAACATCTGCCGCTCCCCGATGGCGCAGTCGGTGCTGACCGCTCTGGCCCGGCGGGACGGACGGGCGGACTCCGTTTTCGCGGATTCCGCCGCCGTCAGCCGCGAGGAAATCGGAAGCCCCGTGCATCCGGGGACGCAGCGCGTCCTGGCGGCGCACGGGATTCCCTGCCTGCCGCACCGCGCGCGGCAGATCACCGCCGACGACTACCGCCGCTTTGACCTGCTCATCGGCATGGATGCCTCCAATCTGCGCCGGATGCGGGCGCTGTGCGGCGGTGACCCGCAGCAGAAGTGCCGCTTGCTGCTGGATTTTACCGCTGCCCCGCGGGACGTGGCCGATCCGTGGTACACCGGTGATTTTGAGGCGGCCTATCGGGATATTCTGTGCGGCTGTGAGGGGATTTTGGCATCATGTGCGAACCGTTGACCCGTCCGACCGTATGGGTCGATGCGGACGGCTGCCCCGTGGTGGACAGCACCATCGCCGTCGCGCGGCGTTGCGGCTGCCGCTGCGTCCTGGTCTGCGATACGGCCCACGAATTTGCGCGGGAGGGTGCCGAAACGCTGACAGTCTCTCAGGGGGCAGACAGCGTCGATCTCTGCATTGTGCAGCGCGTCCGCTGCGGGGACGTGGTGGTCACGCAGGACTACGGTCTGGCGGCACTCTGTCTGGCGCGCCGGGCCCGGCCGATCCGGCAGGACGGCCTGCCGTACACCGACGACAATATCGAGGCCCTGCTGAGCGAGCGGTACACCTCCGCCAAGGCCCGCCGGGCCGGGGCCCGGCTGAAGGGCCCGAAAAAGCGGGATCCCCGCCAAAACCGGGTATTTGAGGAGGCGCTGCTCCGGCTGCTTTCGGAATAGCCGTTTTCCGTGCCGCTCCGCTTTTTCCCTTTCCGCGCTTTTCCCTCTGCTCCCGAATCTGCACCCCGCCTTCTTCGCGCTGCGCCTCCCCCTGCCCGGTTGGGCATACCGCTCCCCGGCCGTCTCGCACCCCGCGAGAAAAAATTAAAAAAGTCACGGAAACCCCTTGACAAATCGTGAAAATCGGGTATAATAAATAACGCTTTGAGGTTGCGCCTTATGTGCGTATCTCTCCAAGCCGTATATTGCGGAATTGTGTAAAGGTAGCACAGCAGTCTCTGAATCTGCCTGTTGGGGTTCGAATCCCTGTTCCGCAGCCATAAGAAGTCCATTCGCTGATGCGAATGGACTTCTTATTTATATTCGAAGGGCAGCCTCCGGCTTTGCCAGCAGTTTCCCTTCGAAACCAAACCGCGGCGGGATACAAACGATGTATCCCGCCGCGGGAGCGTGTCAAAAAACATAGTTTTTGACACGCTCGCAGGCTGTCTGAAAGGCTGC
>URYX01000141.1 GCA_900552225.1 uncultured Oscillospiraceae bacterium
GGCCGTCGGGGTCTCTTTTGCTTTTTGGCGGGCCTGCAATCGCTTTTCCCGGGATTTTCCGGTCCGGGTCGGGAATCTGCGAAAAAATTCTTGCAAAACGGGTCGAAAGGGTGTATGATAAAACAATCCAAAACCTACCCCCGAAAAAATGGAACGCAGTTTTAGACAGAGAGGACGAGGAAGCCATGAGAAGAGCCGACGGGAGACGCCTGAAGCATGTAGACCCGATGTATACCATTGCCGCGTTTGTGATGAATAAACGCTATGACGCCATGAACAATATCACGTTGGATTTGCCGGTGGAGCCGATGCGGGCCTACATGAACGACGCGCGGAAGCGCGGACATACGGTTTCGCATCTGGGAATCATCCTCTCCGCCTATCTGCGGACCGCGGCGGAGTTTCCGCAGCTCAACCGATTTGTGGTCAATAAGCGCATCTACGCCCGCAATGAATTCCCGGTGGGGATGGTGGTGCTGCAGGGCGGCAAGATGGATCACGGCACGATGTCCAAAATCTATTTTGACGTCCGGGACGATATTTTTACCGTGCAGCAGAAGATCGAGGAGTATGTTGCGCAAAACCGCGAGAATGCCAAGGACAATTCCACGGAAAAGCTGATGCGTCGGCTGCTGGCCGTGCCGGGCCTGCTGTCGTTCGGTGTCGGGCTGTTCCGTTTTATGGATAAGCACGGGATGCTGCCGAAAAAGGTCATCGATGCCAGCCCGTTCCATACAAGCCTGCTGATCTCCAATCTGGCCAGCATCCGTACCAATCACATTTATCACCACTGCTACGAGTTCGGGACGACCAGTGTCGCCATCACGATGGGCAATCTGCGCGAGGTCCCCAAGCGTGTCAAGGGCGAGATTGTGTTTGAAAAGTGCATGCCGCTCGGCGTGGTGATGGACGAACGTATCTGCTCCGGCAGCTATTTTGCGCTGGCGTTCCGCCGCTTCCGGGAGTACATTGAGGATCCGACGCTGCTGGAGGGCGAGCCGGCGGTTGTCAACGAGGATACCGACTGATTTTTCATAAAAAATCCAGGATTCCCGGCGAGGACACCGGAAATCCGGGGGCGTATGAGGCATACGGAATACGGTAAGACGGGAAGGGCCGACGGCGGACGCGATGCGCGGTACGGGGCCTTGCGCGAACCGGATTTTGCGGACAAAGTAGGGGAAAGCGGGGACAAGACGATGTATCAGAAGGAATGGTTTGCCATGCCGGGCAGCGGGCAGAAGATTTGCCTGCACCGCTTTATGCCTGACGGGGCGCCGCGGATGGTGCTGCAGATCTGCCACGGGATGGCGGAATATCTGTACCGTTACCGTCCGTTTGCGGAGTTTTTGAACGCACACGGTGTTCTGGTGTGCGGGATTGACCATCCGGGCCACGGCGAGACCGAGGGGCAGCGCGGCTTTTTTGCGGAGCGGGACGGCTGGCAGTATCTGATTGAGGCCAACGTGGAATGCAGCCGCCGGATGCACGAAGACGCCGCCGCGCAGGGGGTTCCGTATGTCATTCTCGGCCACTCCATGGGCTCCTTTGTGGCGCGCACGATTGCCGCATTTCACGGGGAATGTGCGGATGCCTATATTTTTGTGGGAACGGCGGGACGCAACCCGCTGCTTTGGCTCGGCCGGTCGGTGGCACGGGTGCAGAAGGCGCTGTGCGGGCCGCGGCATGTCAGCGGATTGCTGCAGACGCTGAACTTCGGTCCCTACAACCGGGGCGACTGGGAGCACCGCACGGATGTGGACTGGGTGTGCTCGGATCCGGACGTGGTCGATGACTATGTGGCGGATGAAGGCTGCGGCTTTGCCTTCACTGCTTCTGCATTTTATGACCTGTACAGCGGCCTTCGCGTGCTGCAGTCGGAGGCGTGGGTGCAGGGACTGGACCCGCAGAAGCCCTATTTGCTGCTGGCCGGCGATGCCGACCCGGTCGGAAACCGCGGCAAGGGCGTGACGGAGGTATACGAGCGCATGAAGGCGGCGGGAATTGCCGACGTGACGCTGCGGCTGTATCCCGGAATGCGGCACGAAATCCTCAACGAGACCGGAAAAGAGGAAGTATATGAGACCGTGTGGGCCTGGCTGACGGAGCATGTGCTGCAGGAGAAGGACCATGAGCGATAAGAAGTATGTGATTGCGCTGGATCAGGGGACGACCTCCTCCCGTGCGGTGCTGTTTGATCGTGCGCTGCAGGTCTGCGGTATGGAGCAGAAGGAGCTGCACCAAAGCTATCCGCAGGCGGGCTATGTGGAGCAGGACCCGATGGAGATTTATGCCTCCCAGTATGCGGTGCTGCAGGAGCTGATTGCCTCCCGCGGTGTGCGGCCGGAGGAGATTGCCGCCATCGGCATCGCCAATCAGCGCGAGACCACCGTTGTATGGGACAGAAAGACCGGTCAGCCGGTGTATCCCGCCATTGTGTGGCAGTGCCGCAGGACGAGCGACGAATGCGAGCGCCTGCGGGAGACGGAGCTGGCGCGCTATATTCACGAAAACACCGGGCTTTTACCCGATGCCTATTTTTCGGCCACCAAGCTGCGCTGGATTCTGGAGCATGTCTCCGGTGCCCGCGAGCGGGCGCAGCGCGGCGAGCTGCTGTTCGGAACGGTGGATTGCTGGCTGCTGTGGAAGCTGACCGACGGGAGAGTGCATGCCACCGACGAGACCAACGCCTCACGCACCATGCTGTATAATCTGCGCACCCACTGCTGGGATGAGCGGCTGCTGCGGGAATTTTCCGTGCCGGAGGCCATGCTGCCGGAGGTGCGGCCGTCCGGCAGCCGATTCGGTACGCTGAATCTGTCCGACACCGAGGTGCCGATTGCGGGCGTGGCCGGCGATCAGCAGGCGGCACTGTTCGGACAGGGCTGCTTTGAAGCGGGTGATGTGAAGAATACATACGGAACGGGCTGCTTTTTGCTGCTGCATACCGGACAGGAGCTGCGGCTGTCCCATCGGGGACTGCTGACGACGGCAGCCGCATGCCCGGAGGGAGAGCACGGCTACGCCATAGAGGGCAGCGTTTTTATCGGCGGCGCCGTGATTCAGTGGCTGCGGGATGAGATGCGGCTGATTGCCTCGGCGGCGGAGTCGGAGGAGGTGGCGCTGCAGGTGCCCGACAGCGGCGGAGTGTATATTGTGCCCGCCTTTACGGGACTGGGAGCGCCGTACTGGGATATGTATGCCCGCGGCACCGTGGTCGGCCTGACGCGCGGTACCGGGCGGGCGCATCTGGTGCGGGCGGCGCTGGAGTCCATTGCGTATCAGACCAAGGATGTGCTGGATACCGTGGTCGGAGAAACCGGTGTGCGGCCGTCGGCCCTGCGGGTGGACGGCGGGGCCTCGGCCAACCGCTTCCTAATGCAGTTCCAGGCGGATGTGCTCGGCATCCCGATCGACCGGCCGCGCATCCGGGAAACCACGGCGCTCGGTGCCGCCTGTCTGGCGGGGCTGACGGTCGGATTTTATGATTCCCGGGAGGAGCTGTGCCGTCTGCGGGAGACGGACTGCCTGTTTATGCCGCAGATGCTGCCGGAGGAGGCCGCCGCGCGCAGCCGCGAGTGGCATCGCGCCGTGGAGCGGGCCGGAGGCTGGGTGCGGCCGTAAGCGCTGAAAGCGCAGGCTGTCGAGCCATTTACGCCCGAAAGGGCGGCAGATGCTGAAAAATACGGAAAATATCCAAAACTCCCCCTGTGACGGAGCACCTGCCGGGTGCGCGTCACAGGGGGATGTTTGTGTTTGTAGTTACGGGGGGAGGGACAAACAGAAGCTTAGTCGTGCTGAATGTCCAGCGTCTCCGGCTTCACCCTTTGCTTGCTGCGGATGGTGCGGAGAATTTCCTGTGTGTCGCGGCGTTCACGGTCGATGTGAGTAAACAGTGTGCTCAGCCACAGCAGGATCGGAACCAGCACCGGGGAAAAGTGGCGCCACAGCAGCTTGAAGCTGTCCATGCCGACGGTTCCGTCCGCCTTGACCGACAGCGTGCCGCTGGGCATGGTGTATTGACGGATGACAAACGCGGCCACTAGGAACAGAATGCCGGAAACGGTCAGGATGCTCAGACCGATAATCCTTTTTTGCGGCATGGCCGTATACAGAATCAGCCCCACCCACAGCAGCACCGTGCTGGCCGCGACCAGAAGGAACATCAGCGGCCGGCCGTCCTGCTCCCAGCAGAGGCCGAGGCTGAACAGGGCGAGAATCTGAACGGCGAGACCGCAGACAACGGCCACCATCCAGGCGAGTACGGCAGCAATTTTTGAAGTGACGCGCAACATACTATACATTCCTCTTTTCTGTATCGATACGATACAGCATATCACAAATTTACGGAAATGACAAGCCCAAGTGCATTTTTTTAAAAAATAACGGAGAGAGCGCCGCATCCGCAGGGAGTCGGACGGTGCGCACAACGTCCACCCGGGACCCGGAGGCGGGCAGACGGCATGGGGGAGGTGCACGGCCCGAGAGCAGAAAAATTCCCGGAGGGTATGCAAACCGTCCGGGAATGGGGTGAATGGATTCAGCCGCGGTTTCCGCTGCCGCCGCGGTAGGAGAAGCCGCCGTGCTTGTTGTCCAGAGAACGCTTGAGATCCGAAATTTTTTCGTCGCTCGTCTGCTTGAAGCGGGACATCATATCCTCAAAGCTGCCGCCGCTGTTGCGGGAGGACTGCCATTCAAATTCGCCGGGACGGTGAGACACGGGCTGCGGTGTACGCGAATAGCCGCGGCGCACCGGCTCGGCGGCTTTCTTGATGGACAAAGCGATTTTGCCGTCATCACCGATGTTCAGCACCTTCACCTTGACCGTCTGGTTTTCCGTGACATAATCGCGGATCTCCTTGACGTAGGTCGGCGCGACCTCGGATATATGCACCATTCCCGTTTTTCCGTTGGGAAGCTCCACAAACGCGCCGAATTTTGTGATACCAGTGACCTTGCCCTCCAAAACCGCTCCTACTTCCAATTGCATAGACGCCTGATTTCCTCCTACTTCTGTTCCAAGTTATCCTACAACTTCGCCC
>URYX01000142.1 GCA_900552225.1 uncultured Oscillospiraceae bacterium
GCCTGCTTCGGCAGGCGCTTTTTCTGTTGCCCGGATTTCTGCGCACGCGGTCAAAAAGAATCGAAGGAATTCAATTTATATATGGACATTCGTTTGGAATTCTGTTACAATAAACACGAAGAGTGAAGGGGCCCGGAGACCGGGGGCCGCTCTATCCGAAGGTGAGGAGATGTGGTTGTATGGAAAAGAAACAGTATGTGTGGCGGAAAGCATGGGGAATTCTGCTTTCCTGCCTGCTTCTGCTGACGATGCTGCCGTTGGCGGCCGCGGCGGAGGACGGGGCCGTTTCGTTTACGGTGCGTGTGACGAATCAGGAGGATGAGCCTCTGGAGGGAGCCGCATTTCTTCTGACCGGCATCCGGGATTCCGAGGGCTCGGAATATACGTCTGAGCTGAGCAATGCGGAGGGAATCGCCTCTCTGTCGGCTCCGGACGGACTGTATACGCTGACGCAGTGCGGCGCATCGGAGGGCTATCTCCCGTCCGATGAAAGCCATATGATTCAGATTATGGATAAAACCGTGTATCTGTATGTGGAGAGCCAGCCCTATTCCGGCACCAGCACGCCCTATGAGCAGCTGACCTTCCGCAACGATCAGGAGCCGTCTGTTGTCGTGACGCTGCCAGTGGTGGTCAGGACGGAGCAGACCGGCGAAAAGGCGCCCGGGAAGGAGACCTTCCGTATATTGGTGGAGACGCTGCCGGAGCTGGATATTACGGTTTACGGCGAGGAGGAAAACCGCGGTCCGAACATGACGGTTCTGGAGAACACCGTGCATACGGACGGCGTCGGTGAATTCCGCGGCGAAATGCGTTTCTCTGTCCTGCAGAGCCAGCTGGTGAAGCTGACGGACGGATTCCTTGTGAAAATGGAGCAGGGCGATGCGGACGGATGGACGTATTCCGATACGGTGTACCGTGCGCGGCTGGAGCTCGGCGAGACGGATGCGGATGCCTTTACGGTTCGCGCGGTGTACTTCTATGAGCAGAAGGAAGAAGCCGAGGAGGAAGACGAGCTGTCGGAGGCACTATTTGTCTGCAGCTACAATAAGGTGGCGGATCCCGAGAAGCCGCTCGAACCGGAAACCCCGGAGACGGGAGACAGCGGCCTGGTGCTGACGGGCGTAATCCTGCTGGCAGCCGCGGTTGCTGCGGCTGTCCTGGTGCATAGCCGGAAGCGGAAGACCGTATAATGAACAAAAGCGCAGGGAAATGACGGGGCTCGGACACCGCCGTTTCCCTTCCCTTCGCTGCCGAAGGGAACATAGGGAGTGATCGGAATGCGTCAGACGAGACGCAGCGGAAATTTTGTGCTTTGCCTGTTGATCAATATGGTGCTGAATGCGGAGGGGCTGATTCCGGCCGCCATCCTGCTGACGCTGCATTTCTGGCTGAAAATTTCCGTTTGGTGGTCCGTGTTGGCGGTCGGGCTGTGGCTGGCCCGCCTGACTGTCGGAATGCTTCTGATCGGCTGGGCCTCCCGCTGCGGCAACACGCCCGACCCGGTAAAACCGAATAAAAATCCGTATTCCAAAAGTCATACGGATTTACAGTAAAACAGAAAAGGGGACAGAAACATGGGACTGATTAAAGCAGGCATCGGAGCATTGGGCGGCACGCTGGCGGATCAGTGGAAGGAATTCTTCTACTGCGAGGCCATGCCGAAGGAGGTGCTGGTCACCAAGGGACAGAAGCGCGTGAGCGGCCGCTCCTCCAACACCAAGGCGAGCGACAATATCATCTCGAACGGCTCCGGCATCGCCGTGGCCGACGGCCAGTGCATGATCATCGTGGAGCAGGGCAAGGTCGTGGAGGTCTGCGCCGAGCCCGGCGAATTTACATACGATACCTCAACCGAGCCGTCCATCTTCTCCGGCAGCCTCGGCAACAGCATCAAGGAGACCTTCAAAACGATCGGCAAGCGCTTTACCTACGGCGGCGATACCGGCAAGGATCAGCGCGTGTACTATTTTAATACCAAGGAGCTAATCGACAACAAGTTCGGCACGCCGAACCCCATCCCGTTCCGTGTGGTGGACAGCAAGATCGGTCTGGACGTGGACGTGTCGGTACGCTGCTCCGGCGTGTATTCCTACAAAATCGCCAACCCGCTGCTGTTCTACACCAATGTGTGCGGCAACGTGGAGAAGGAATATACCCGCGATGAGCTGGACAGCCAGCTGAAGACCGAGTTTATCAGCGCGCTGCAGCCGGCCTTCGGTAAGCTGTCCGACCTGGAGATGCGGCCGAATCAGATCGTCACGCATACCACCGAGCTGGAGGAGGCCATGAATACGGCGCTCTCCGCGAAGTGGGGCGAGCTGCGCGGTCTTGCGGTCGTGAGCATTGCGTTGGGCTCGGTCACGCTGCCGGACGAGGATGCCGAGATGATCAAGCAGGCTCAGCGCACGGCCATCATGCGCGACCCGACGATGGCGGCGGCTACACTGGTCGGCGCGCAGGCGGATGCCATGAAGACGGCAGCCGGGAACTCGGCGGGCGCGATGACCGGCTTTATGGGCATGGGCATGGCGATGAACGCGGGCGGCGGCATGAACGCGCAGAACCTGTTCGCCATGGGCCAGCAGAATCAGCAAAATCAGCAGGCGCAGCAGAGCGCCCCCGCTGCAGCTCCGGCTACGGCCGCCGGCGCATGGAAGTGCAAGTGCGGCGCGACGGCGACCGGCAAATTCTGCCCCGAGTGCGGCAGCCCGAAGCCGGCGGACGACGTCGGCTGGACCTGCTCCTGCGGTGCGGTCAACAAGGGAAAATTCTGCCAGAACTGCGGCGCGAAAAAGCCGGAGGGCGCACCGCTCTATCGCTGCGACAAGTGCGGCTGGGAGCCGGAGGATCCGAAGCATCCCCCGAAATTCTGCCCGGAATGCGGCGACCCGTTTGATGAGAACGACAAGCGCTGAGCAGCCCCGGACACCTCGGAAGCAACAGGGCCGTATTTCGGGTCACCGAAATACGGCCGTCCACTTTAAGAGGAGGAATTCCTATGCAAACTCTGCAGGAATATAAATGCCCCTGCTGCGGCGGTGCCATCGCCTTTGACAGCACGCTGCAAAAGATGAAGTGTCCGTATTGCGACACGGAATTCGACATGGAGACCCTGCGCAGCTTTGATAAGGAGCTCGGCCGGGAACAGAGCGACGAGTTCCATTGGGATGCATCGCAGAACGACTGGCAGGCGGGCGAAACGGAGGGCCTGCGCTCTTATATCTGCAACTCCTGCGGCGGCGAGATCCTGTGTGACGAAAACACGGCGGCGACCTCCTGCCCCTTCTGCGGCAACCCCGTAGTGATGATGGGGCAGGTGGCGGGAAGCCTGAAGCCCGACCTGGTCATTCCGTTCAAGCTGGATAAAAAGGCGGCCAAGGAAGGCCTGATGAAGCATCTGACCGGCAAGCGCCTGCTGCCGAAAATCTTCAAGGACGAGAATCACATCGACGAGGTCAAGGGAATCTATGTGCCGTTCTGGCTGTTCGATGCCGATGCCGATGCGCACGCACAGTACCGGACAACCAAGGTGCGTACCTGGAGCGACAGCCGCTATAATTACACCGAGACCAGCTATTATATGGTGGTACGCGGCGGTGAAATCGGGTTTGAGCACGTACCGGTGGACGGCTCCTCCAAGATGCCGGATGACCTGATGGAATCCATCGAGCCCTACGATTTCTCCGAGGCCGTGGATTTCCAGACGGCCTATCTGGCGGGCTATCTGGCGGATAAATACGATGTATCGTCGGAGAACAGCATCGGCCGCGCCAACGAACGGATCAAAAACTCGACGGAGGCGGCGCTGGAGCAGACGGTGGTCGGATACGACTCGGTGCAGACCGAGCATTGCGATCTGCGGGTGACCAACGGCAAAACCCGCTATGCGCTCTATCCGGTATGGCTGCTGAATACCACCTGGAACAGCAAGCAGTATACCTTCGCCATGAACGGGCAGACCGGGAAATTCGTCGGTGACCTGCCGGTGGATAAGGCGGCCGCCTTCCGCTGGTGGCTCGGCCTGACGGGTGTCATCGGTGCACTGGCTTACGGTGCAGGCTGGCTGCTGCGGCTCGGCGGCATACTGTAAAGGAGGCGGACAGGATGAAACGGAAAGGAATGGCGCTGCTTTGCGCCTTACTGCTGTGCCTGCTGCCCCTGACGGCGGTAGCACGGGGACAACGCCTGCTCGACGAGGCCGACCTGCTGACGACGAGCGAGGAACAGCAGCTGCTGAGTCAGCTGGACGAAATCAGTGACCGGCTGCAGGTGGATTTGGTTGTGGTTACGGTGGACGGGACCGGCGGCTATACGGTGCAGGATTATGCCGAACGACGCTTTGAATCCGGCGGCTACGGATTGGGAACGGCGCAGGACGGGGTACTGCTGCTGATCAGCATGGAGGAACGGGATTGGTATATCGCCACCCACGGCTACGGGATTACGGCGCTGACCGATGCCGGTATCCAACGGGTGGGCAAGCGCATGGTGCGCTATCTCTCCGACGGCGATTATGCCGGAGGCTTTGAAGCCTTCGCCAAGGAGTGCGACCGGCTCATCACGCGGGCGAAAAACGGCAATGTATACGATGTGGTCAACGGCTCCGACAGCTCCGATGACGACACGGGGGAGACGGCCGCCGATTTCGCGGTGAGCACCCTTTGGGTTTCGCTGCTGATCGGCGCGGTGATTGCCCTCATTTCCGTGATGGTCATGAAGGGAAAGCTGCGCTCGGTGCGCCCCCAGACCATGGCCAATTCGTATATCCGGCAGGGCGGACTGCAGCTGACGGAGAACAGCGACCTGTTCCTCTATCAGAACGTGACCCGCACGGAAAGACCGCGGGATAACAACAGCAGCTCCGGCGGAGGCGGCGGCAGCGTTGGCCGTACCGGCGGCGGAGGCTCCGGCCGCAGCGGGCACTTCTAACGAATTCATACACGCCTCACTCCGTTGAGAGGTTTGTTTGAGGGGATCGCGG
>URYX01000143.1 GCA_900552225.1 uncultured Oscillospiraceae bacterium
GATGTGGACGGCGCACATATCCGAACGCTGCTGCTGACCTTCTTCTTCCGCTATATGCGCCCGCTGGTGGAGCAGGGGCATGTGTATATCGCACAGCCGCCGCTGTTCAAGCTGACCAAGGGCAAGCAGCTGCGCTATGCATTCTCGGACGAGGAACGCGACCGCTATAACGCCGAGCTCGGCGGCAGCGCGGACATTCAGCGCTATAAAGGTCTTGGTGAAATGGATCCCGAGCAGCTGTGGGAAACCACGATGGATCCGGCATTCCGCACCATGTATCAGGTTTCCATCGAGGATGCACGCGCTGCGGATGAGGCGGTTTCCATCCTGATGGGCGAAAAGGTGGAGCCGCGCCGCAATTTCATCGAAAAGAACGCACAGTACGTGGAGAACCTCGACATCTGATGACAGCAGAAACGGCAGGGAAGTGAAATAATGGACGAGCAGCGCATCATTACCGAGAGCACCGAACCGCTTTGGCGGATGGACTATCAGCTGACGGAGCAGGAAATCGCACAGGGACTGCGTCTGACCGATATGCGCCGGGCAGGACCGGTTAAAATTGCGGTGGAAAGCGTGATTTTGGGGGCAGCCGGTCTCTATTTTCTGATCGGCTACCTGACCGGAGACCGTACACGTACCGATTTGCTGCTGCTGACCGTCTGCTGTGTGTTTGTGCTCGGAATGCTGCTGCTGGCCCCGAAGCTCCAGGCGGAAAGTCTGGCGCGCCGCGAGGCCAAGCGGCAGAAGACCGTGACAGTGCGCGGCTATGACGGCGCGCTCGGATTCGGCACAGGCGATGTGTTCAATTCCGTGGATTTTTCGGAATTTCAGACGGTGATGCATCCGGAGATGATCGTACTGCGGTTTTCCGGCGGACAGCTTCTGATGCTGCCGCGCCGGGCGGCCACGGAGGAAATCTGGCAGTGGCTGACCGAGCATCTGCCGACCTCCGAGCCGACCGGTAAGGCACGGAAATAAGCTCCGGCCGCAGTCGAAGCATTCCGCATCGGGCGGAGCTCAAGGAAAGGAGCCAGATCCTATGGACAATCAGTACGAAGCCTCTTATTTACAGGGCGGAACCGAGCCGGCCTTTACGGAACCGGCAGAGGAGACTGCACCATCACCCGCTTCAGAGGAGCTTCCGCACCGCGCTCAGATCGTGACGGCGGCGCGGCCGCTGCTTGACCGCAGCCAGCGGGTGGTGCTGCGGATTTCCCGGAAAATTCCGGGAATCCTTTGGCTGTTTTTTGCGGCACTGCTGCTGTATTTTCTGGAAATTGCCCCCGCACTGGCGCAGGCCCTCGGGTTTTCCGCCGAGCGGGTGACGGCCACCAGCGGAATCGTCTTTACCTCGCTGGCCGTGGCGGTTTTGTGGGAGCTGCTTGCCAAGTGGTATTTCGGAAGAATTCCGCAAAGCCCGGCCGCGGAAATCGGCCGCATCGAGGTCTATCCGGAGGGCGTGGTATTCCGCAGCCGCACGGAGCAGCGGGTCATTCCGTTTGACCGCGTGACGGCCCTGTGGGAGACGTCCGATATTCTGCTGCTGCGCAGCGATACCGAGGAGATTGTCTGGCAGGGGTATGACCTGACCCCCTACGATGCCAATTTTCTGAGACGCACCCTGTTTCTGCATCTGCCGGACAATACGGTGTTTCGCAAGGGCATGCTGATTCCGCGGCTGAGCTATCCGCTCGCGGTTCCTCAGCTGGATCTTCCCGCGCCGATGACGGCGGAGGCTGCCTGCCGTTACGATCGGCGGGGCAGCCTCGGTAAGGCCTGGGGAGAGGTGCTGCTCCGTGCCGGAGGCATCTTTCTGTTTCTGTCGGCTGTGGTGGCCTGCCTGCTGACTAATCATTTCACCTGGACGGTTCCGCTGCTGCAGAATGTCTGGTTCTGGGGCGCCGCACTCGCATTTGTCGGCTGTCCCCTGTTCTCGCTTCTGCTGCTGGCGCTCGGACGCTGCGGCAAAAAGCCCGCCTATCGGCTCGGCTGCAGCGCGGAGGGAGTGTCCCTGACCGACGGAATGAACGAGTATCGCTGCCCCTGGAATTCCTTCTCCGTCCGGAAAAAGGGCGCAGGGCTGTGCCTTACGCTGCCCTGCGGGAAAGTGAAGCTTCCCGCCCCGAAAACGGACGCGGAACGGGCGGTGTTCGCAAGGCTCAGCGGCTATATAAAATAAACCGAAAGTATATACAAGATTTTCTATACAATACGTAATCATCAAGACCCGTAGGAGGCAAGACTATGCAGGAACATGAAAACGGACAGAACGGGCAAAGCACGCCGGAGGAGCCGAAGCTCGCCAAGATTCTCCAGGTGGACATGGAACATGAGATGAAAAAGAGCTTCCTGGAATATTCCATGTCGGTCATTGTGGCGCGCGCGCTTCCGGATGTACGTGACGGCCTGAAGCCGGTGCATCGGCGGATTTTGTACACGATGCATGAGAACAATCTGACGCCGGACAAGCCCTACCGCAAATGCGCGGACACGGTCGGCGCCGTGCTCGGCCGGTATCATCCGCACGGCGATGCATCGGTGTACGATTCCATGGTGCGTATGGCGCAGGATTTTTCGCTGCGGTATCCGCTGGTGGACGGACACGGAAACTTCGGCTCGATTGACGGACACCCTGCGGCTGCCTACCGTTATACCGAGTCGCGGATGAACAAGATGTCCATGGACATGATGGTGGACATCGAGAAGAATACGGTGGATTTTACCCCGAACTACGACGACCGTCTGAAGGAGCCGGTGGTTCTCCCCTCCCGCTTTCCGAACCTGATCGTCAACGGATCGTCGGGTATCGCCGTCGGTATGGCCACCAACATTCCGCCGCATAACCTCTGCGAGACGGTGGACGCGATCTGTCTGCTGATTGACCATCCCGAGGCGGAGCTCCCGGAGATCATGGAGTGCATCAAGGGGCCGGATTTCCCGACCGGCGGCGTAATTATGGGAACGGCGGGTATCCGTGCGGCCTATGCGACCGGCCGCGGCCGGATTACGGTGCGGGCCCGCGCCGAAATCGAGGAAACCCAAAACGGACATTTCCGGATTGTGGTGACCGAGATTCCCTATCAGGTCAATAAGCTGATGCTGGTGAGGTCGATCATCGACCTGGTGGACGACAAGCGCATCGAGGGCATTCATGACGTGGTGGACTATTCCAGCCGCGAGGGCATGCAGATTGTGATCGACCTGAAGCGCGATGCCAATCCGCAGGTGGTGCTCAATCAGCTGTACAGCTATACGCAGATGCAGGTGACCTTCGGCGCAATCATGCTGACGCTGGTCAACGGAGTGCCGCGGGAGCTGACGCTCAAGCAGATGCTGCAGGAATACATCAAGTTCCAGTGCGAGGTCATTACGCGCCGGACGCTGTTCGATCTCGGCAAAGCCAAGGAAAAGGCGCATATCTGGGAAGCCCTGAAGACGGCGGTGGACTTTATCGACGAGGTCATTGCCATCATCCGGAAATCGCCCGATCAGAACACCTCCAAGCAGAATTTGATGGAGCGCTTTGCGTTTGACGAGGTGCAGGCGGACGCCATCGTGAAGATGCGTCTCGGACAGCTCTCCGGACTCGGCCGGCAGGAGATCGAGGATGAGCTCAACCGCCTGCATGCGCTGATTGCGGAGCTGGAAGGAATCCTGGCGGACGAGGGCAAGATCCGCGCCATCGTCAAGGAGGAGTGCCTCCGGATGCGGGATAAGTACGGCGACGAGCGCCGCACAACCATCTCCCCCGTCTCGGGCGAGGTGGACATCGAGGACCTCATCCCGGAGGAGGAGAGCCTGCTGACGATGACCCGTCTCGGCTATATCAAGCGGCAGGCGGCGGATACCTATTCCGCCCAGAACCGCGGAGGACGCGGCATCAAGGGGATGACCACCCGTGAGGAGGATGTGCCGGAGCGGATGTTTATGTGCTCCAGCCACGATCACGTGATGTTCTTTACCTCGGCGGGACGTGTCTACCGGATCAAGTGCTATGAGGTGCCGGAGGGAAGCCGAACCTCCAAGGGTATGAACATCGTCAACCTGCTGCCGATTACCTCGGACGAAAAGGTGACGGCGATGATCCGCGTGGGCGAGATCGAGGATGACCGCTACCTGTGCATGGTGACCAAGCAGGGCGTGCTCAAGCGGACGCGGCTGGATGCCTTCCGGAATGTGCGCAAGGGCGGCCTGATTGCCATCGACCTGGACGAGGGCGACGAGCTGGTGCGGGTGCTGGATACCGACGGCTACAGCGAGCTGCTGGTGGCTACGCGGAATGGCATGGCCATCCGCTTTAACGAAAACGATGCGCGTGTCATCGGGCGCACCGCCCGCGGCGTGAAGGCGCTGAATCTGGCAGAGGGGGACAGTGTCATCGGCATGGTGGCCTGTGACCCGTGCAAGAAGCTGCTGACGGTGACCGAGACCGGCTACGGACGGCTCAGCGAGCTGAGCGATTACCGTGTCCAGTCGCGCGGCGGCAAGGGCCTGACCAACTACCATACCGAGAGCTTCGGCTGTGTGGCGGCGATTGCCATGGTGGACGAGACGGAGGACGTGCTGCTGGTGTCGTCCGACGGCATCATGATCCGCCTGCATGCGGACAGCGTGCGGCTGTGCCGCCGCCCGTCCAAGGGTGTCCGGCTGATGCGCCTGCAGGAGGGCGTGACCGTGGTTTCGATGGTGCAGACGGCGCGCGACGACAGCGAGGAGGTCGCGGTGCCCGAGGAGGCTGAGCCGGACGCGGATGAGGCCCCGGCGGATTGATCGGGCCAAGTCATCCGGGCACAACCGTTCCCGAAGCGGCAGCTTTTCCCGCTGGATTTGTTCCTGTTTTCCCCGCAGAAAAGAACGAAAAGCCGCCCGTGCCTTTGGCGCGGGCGGCTTCAGCCTGTCAAAAAACTACCCAATCGGCCCTGTTTCTGGTATAATAGAGGAGA
>URYX01000144.1 GCA_900552225.1 uncultured Oscillospiraceae bacterium
TGTGAAGTCGTGATGCCCCCGCCGCACGCCGTCAGCAGGCACGCCAGCGCAACCCCCGCTCCCGCGATACTTCCCCAAAACCGCCGCTTCAAAGTAACACTTCCTTTCTATTTCTTTCCATCTCCACAATACACGATTTGCCCGGAAATGTCAATGCAAAATCGTATTTCTTGTGCACAACCTCTCTCTTGTGCAAAAAACGGCGGCGGGCATGAGCCGAAGCTCTCCCCGCCGCCGCTTTTTCGGTATATTTATTTGTTCAGAAAACGCTCATACGCCGCCCGCAGCTCCTTGGAGGTTTCCTCCGGACAGGTCGGGTTGCAGTGCGCCCAGGCACCCGTCTCGCTCGATGCATTGTATTTGATCTTGGTGGCGCTGCGCATCGGCGGATAAAACGCGATATGGAAGTGGAAATCCGCCGCGGCCTCATTCACCGGCGCATTGTACATGCACATCATATACGGGAATTTCATATCAAACAGACTGTCCAGCGTTCCGGCCGTCCGGCGCAGTGTCTCCGCAAGCGACGCACGCTCCTCCTCCGTGAAATCCGCAATATTGGTGCAGTGACGGTTGCTCATGATATAAACCCCGTAAGGGTACTCCGAGAAAAACGGCAGGAACACCGTAAAATGCTCATTGCGGAAGATCACGCGGGAGCCGAGCCTCTGCTCCTCCTCAAGCCAATCGCAAAACAGACAGTGCCCCGTTTTTTCGCGGTACGCCTTATCGTTGGCCACCTCAAGCTCTAGCTTTTTCGGTAAAAACGGATAGGCATAAATCTGCCCGTGCGGGTGCGGCATGGTCACCCCCACCACATCCCCGCGATTTTCAAAAATGAACACATACTGCACCTTCGGATCGGCGGACAGCGCCGTATAGCGCTCGGCCCACAGATTCACCAGCTTGACAATATGCTCCGTCGGCAGCTCGGGCAGTGTCACCGTATGCTCCGGCGAATAGAGGATTACCTCACACTTGCCATAGGCCGGCGCCGTTTGGAAAAAGTCGGTTGCCACGTCATCCGGCTCCGGCGGATTCTGAGACAGTGCCGGAAAATCGTTGTCATAGCAGTATACCTCGTAGTGATCCGGCACCTTCCCGGAGCCGGGGCAGAACGGGCAGTAATCCTTCGGCATCTGCGGCCGATTCTGCCGATGGGATGCGATCATAATCCAGTCCCCGGTCAGGGGATGTCTCCTGAGCTCAGCCATATCCGTTTCCTCCTTATTCCAGCGCCGTGCGTTCGGCAAGCTCCGTCACGGAAATCCCGCCGAAGGGACGCAGCGATAGCACGTGGCAGCTTCCCTTACCGAACACGGATTCCATCCGCTCGGTAAACGCCGGCACCATATCCAGCGGCACAAAATTCTGCGTGGTTCCGCCGAAGCCGCCGCCGTGCACGCGCCACGCACCGTGTCCCTCCAGCATCGGCTCCGCCAACGCCAGTGCAATAGGCATCCCCTGAAAATCCGGAGCCGAGGCGGCATACACATTCTGCAGATACTCGAAGGAGGAACGCCCGGAGGCAATCACCAGCCGGCAAAACTCCTCAAAATCTCCCCGCTTCAGCGCGGCCGCCTGCGCCACCACACGGCGGTTCTCGCGGAAGAAATGCAGCGCCCGCAGAACTGCACGGTCCCCGCAGCTCTCGCGCAGCTGCGGCAGCGCCCGCAGCACCGCCTCCTCATCGGTATCCCGCAGATACTCTGCGCCGAGCGCCCGCGCCACGGCACGCATCTCGTTCGGCACCGCGGCATATTCGTGCGTCAGGTCGGCATGGTTGCCGCCCACATCCACAATGCACAGCGCATATCCCGCCGCAGCAAAATCCACCGGCACCTGCTCGATGACCGGATGCTGCGGATCGGCAAAATCAATGGAGATGATGCCGCCAACCGAGGAGGCCATCTGATCCATCAGCCCGCTCGGCTTGCCGAAATACACATTTTCCGCATATTGCGCAATCTGTGCCACGGTCACCGGCGACACGGCACCGTCATTGTACAGATGATTCAGCATCACGCCGATCAGCACCTCAAAGGCTGCCGACGAAGAAAGCCCCGAGCCCTTCAGCACATTCGAGGTGGTATAGACCACCATTCCGCCAATGCGGTACCCAAGCTCCGAAAAACGGGCCGCCGTTCCGCGGATCAGCGCAGCCGATCCGTTCCTTTCCTCCTCGTGCACCTGCAGATCCCGCAGCGCCACCGGATCGAGCGGATAGCCCTGCGACCGGACGCAGATTTCCGGCGCATCCGTGCGGGCCGCCACCGCAATGACGTCCATATCCACCGCACCGGCCAATACGCAGCCGTGGTTGTGGTCGGTGTGATTCCCGGCAATCTCGGTACGTCCCGGAGCAGAGAACAGGAACACTTCCTCCCGCTCCCCGAACTTTTCCACAAAGCGTTCCACGGCAGCCGCATAGCGCTCGCGCTGCACCTCGACGGCCGCGGCACCGTACAGCTGCGTCAGCGCCGCGTCGTAACGCCCGGAGCGCAGCTCCTGCAGCAATCCGGCAGTATGAGCCATAGTAAAACTCCCTTTCTCTGCCCGCCCGGAAGGCGGCGAATTTCTCTCATCGTTCCGTTCCGGCATCGCCGTTTCGCGTGCCTTTTTTATTAGTATACCACGTTTTCTGCAGAGTGCAAGAGAGCTGAATCTTTCATAGGTATGGACAAATGTTGCATCGTGTGCTATAATAAAGGAAATTCAGGCAACAAATCGTTCATAGGAGGTCCGTCGTATGCAGAGCTTCAAGCATTCCTTTCACAGCCGCCTCCGTGAGGATATGGGGCTGACGGTCTATAACACCGGCTACCAAAAATGTGAAACCGCCTACACCTGGGGCCCGGCGGTACGGGATCATTACCTGATTCATTACGTAGCCAGCGGCTGCGGCACCTTCACCTGCGGCGGCAAGACCTATACGCTCGGTGAGGGCGACCTGTTTTGGGTAGCCCCCTCCGAAATCGTGCAGTACCGCGCCGACCGACGCAACCCGTGGGAATATTATTGGGTCGGATTTCACGGCACGGAGGCACGCCGCCTGGCCACGCTGGCCGGCTATTCCGCCGCCTCCCCCGTGCTGCACGTCCGCGAGCCGGACAAGGTGCGCGACCGCCTGCTGCGGATCTATCGCTCCGGCCACCATACTCCCTCCGCCGAGGCCGCCATGACCGGCGAGCTGTACCTGCTGCTGTCGCTGCTGATGGCGGAGCACGAGGCCGCCGTGGACGGCGCACCGCAGGCCTATCTGGAGCAGGCCGTGCGGTTCATTCAGCATAACTTTGCCGCCGGCCTCTCCGTAGAGGAGATTGCGCGGCATACCGGCGTGAGCCGCAGCCAGCTCTACCGCGCCTTCACCGACAAATTCGGGCTCTCCCCCCAGCAGTTTCTGCAGCAGTACCGCATCAACGAGGCCTGCAGCCTGCTGCGCGAGCCGCAATACAGCGTGGCCGAGGTGGCACATTCGGTCGGCTTCGAGGATCCTCTCTATTTCTCCCGCGTGTTCCGGCAGCTCAAGGAATGCAGCCCCACGGCTTACCGCCGCCGCAAGCTCCCCTGACCTGCTTGTCCGCTCCATCCCTCACCCCTCTCCATTCGCCATCTTGTCCCATCTGCCATCTCATCTCATTTGCCGTCTCCGTCCCCCGCTGCCCTATCTCCATCCGCCGCCTTGCCCCATTCGCTGGCTGCCCTACCCCCCCATCTGTTTTCCGTCCCGCTCATCCGTTTGCAATCTCACACCATCCGCCTGCCGCCCTGTTTCATTTCTCATCGCCCTGCCCGTCCACTTGTCACCTCGTTCCATCTTGTTTCAATTTTCCCTGTTCTTTGCGCCAACTGATTTTCTATTCCCCATTTTTCTCCGGCACTCTGTCTCTCTCTTTTCAACCTCTCGCGGTTTCTCCCCTGTACCCCTCCTCCTGTCTTCGCAGCCGTCCGACCTTTCCCTCTCTTGTGGCCACGGTCTCCGCATTTCCTTGTATTTCCTCTCAGGCCATCTCATTTTCAATTACGCGACCGTTCAGTTTGCAATTATATCTATATTCTCTCTCGCTAAAAGAAAATATTTATTGACATTTTATGCCCGTTTGCTTATGATAGAGATGGAAAGAAATTTTAAGGGAGTGTTACCGTGAAACAGCAGCGATTTTCGGGAGGCATCGCGGGTGTCGGTGCCGTACTTTTGTGTTTGCTGACAGCGTGCAGCGGGGACATCACCCCCTTACTGCCGATCGACATGAACCTGAACAAAACCACACCGACGACGGCCTCGGCCAAAACGACGCACGGCTCGACGACAACTACAACATATACCACTATAACCACAGAAACAACAACGACCACAACTCTGCCTCCACTCCAGCCCTGGTCCATGTATAACCCCGATCCTGTGATGTCGTTTGAGGAATATATGTCCGAAATGCGGCGGCCGGGGGATGATGAAAAATTTTATGATCTCAATCAATATTTCAGTCAAAACCAAGGGGTGGTTTTCGTATATCAACCTCAGTCCTTGTATTGGGATGCAGAAGAGGCTTTCGGACTCCAAATAGGAAATATCTATTGCTGGAACGGAAAGCCCCTAAACGAACAAGACTTCCGTCTATTACAGGACTGCCACGCATCGACCTATAGCTCCACAACTCATATGGGGTACACTTATATCGCAGTAGACGGCACGGTTTACCGGTATAAAAGTGATGGTACCGACGAAACGCTGATTTTTAAAAGTGATTTGCCGATTCTCTCCTTGACCTGCGACAGCTATGTGATGTTTTTTGCAACAGATGAAGGAATCTACCGTTTCTTCCGACCGACAGGACAACTCGATCGGATATGCGATTACCCTATGGAACAGAGCGGGAACATCAATATGGCAACCAATGATATCCCTGTCTCTTATACACATCTGACGCTGCCGACGACTCCTTACG
>URYX01000145.1 GCA_900552225.1 uncultured Oscillospiraceae bacterium
ATTTCGCGCTCGGTGGAAAAAATGGAAAAGGACGAGCAAACCGGTATGCGGCCGGAAACAGCCGGAAAATACATTGCCAGAATTGCGTCAAAGCAGTCGGGGAAACCGGTAGTCATGATAGGCGCGCCCTATAAGGCCGCGGGACTTTTAAAAAAGCTTCTGCCGCTGCGGCTTACCAACCGCATCGTCGGCGCTCTGTATGCGAGGTAACACCTGAACGGTTTGACGAAATCCGTTATCGGCACTTGCAGGAAAATGCACAGTCCCGTACCGCTCTTAAATAAAAAGAGCGGTACGGGGCTGTTGTCTGTATCCGGTATGTATCGCTTTGCGGGATTTACGGCAGTGCCTGTTCTCTCAACGCATCGCCGGCGGAAAGCATGGTGTTGTTGCGGTAGAAGGCGTTCAGGGCCGCTACGGCCGCGGCCGCGGGGGCATCCGATTCCGACTGTCCCGACCGCACAACGGCCACGGAGTGCGCACGAAACACGGCGGAATGCTGCCGAAGGTAGTCCGTCAGTCTCTCCATCAGCCGGTCGGAGCGGTAGGCGTATTCTCCGTAGAGAACGATGCGGTCAAGATCCAGCAGGTTGACCGCCGTCGTCAGAGCCACCCCCAGCTTTTGCACCAGGAACTCCACGACCTCCTCCGCCGGCCGCTCGCGCCGCTCGGCCGCATCCATCAGCTCCGGATAGGAGGCAAAGCCAAACCGTTTCTGCAGGGACGACAAAGGTACATACAGCTCCAGGCAGCCGCAGTTGCCGCAGGGGCAGCGCTCCCCCGCCGGATCGACGCTGATATGGCCGAGCTCGGCGGCAATTCCGTGGGATCCGCGGTAGACCTCGCCGTTTTGCAGCAGGGCGCTGCCGACACCGTCGGAGATGGTCACAAGCAGCGAGCAGCCGGTCTGCGGCTTAACATAGTAATGCTCATACAATGCCAGTGCCACGGCGTTGTTCTCCAAAAAGACCGGGCAGCCGTATTCCTCCTTCAAATACTGCACCAGCGGGAAATTCCGGAAAAAAGGAAATTTCGGCGGTTCGAGGATGATTCCGTTGACCTGATCCAGCGGGCCGGGGCAGGCCACTCCGATGCCGACCAGCCGGTCGGGCGACAGAGCGGCCTGTCGCATTCCCTCCTGCAGAGAGGTACGGATATACTGCAGCACCTCCTTCGTATCGGCAAAGGCGGCCGTGCGCTCGGTAAAATCAAAAATCGGAGTTCCCGTCAGATCCACCGCCGTCACCGAAATCCAGCGGCGGTGAAGATGAAGACCGACGGCAAAGGCATAGCTTCCCTCGATATTCAGAAGGATGCAGGTGCGCCCCGCCCGGTGACTCTTAGGGGCAAGGCCCGTTTCCCGCAGCAGGCCCTGACGAATCATCTCCCCTGTCAGCATGGTCACCGCGGATTTGGTAAGCCCGGTGATCTGGCTGAGCTCGGCGCGACTCATCGGGCCCCTGCGCAGGCATTCCAGAATCTGCCGCCGGTTCGCCTGCTTCAGGCCGGCCACAGTATGCGTACTCTGAGACACCGTATTCCCCCTTTTTGATGTAGTATTCCACGAAGCATACTATTTTCTTTAAAACAGTATATCACACAGCCGCCTCCGCCGCAACTGATTTTATCGATCCGGCCGGGCGACTCCTCACGGATTGTGTTCTGAAGCGTATAAGTCAGGGCTCCGGCCAAGCCGGAGCCCTGACTTCGCTCGCTGTCACCGCGGGCCGCTCTCTCAAACAGCACTTCCGTTTTCGGCCTTTTCCCGGCGCAGGAAGGAGCCGGACACCACCGGACGGTCAAACGGAATCCACACGTCCATCATCGGGTGCGGTGCGCAGGAAACAGACTGACCCTGTGCATCGTACAGCGCGGTAAACCGCAGGGGCTGCGGCGGGCGACCCGGCTCCAGCAGCTCACAGGTATCCCCGACCGCAAAGCGGTTGCGCTGGGTCAGGTGCAGCCGCCCGTCCGCGTACTCCCCGGCCACGGCGGCCACCTCCCAGGTACGCAGGTATCCGCCCGTCTGCACATTCTGCTCCGGCCGGCCGAAATAAAAGCCGGTGCCGTAGGGGCGGTGGCTGACCGTCTCAAGCTCACGGCGCAGCCACAGGGCCGGCCGATAAGCCGGATCAAAGCCGGAGGCGGCATATTCCTCCGCCGCTATACGATAGGCGTTGGTGGTCACGGCGGCATAGTACGCCGCCTTGGCGCGTCCCTCGATCTTGAAGGAATCGATCCCCGCGGCGCTCAGCTGCGCCACGTGATCGATCATGCACAGGTCGTTGGCGTTAAAGAGATAGGTTCCGTCCGCATCCTCCTCCGCGCCGTAGACCAGCCCGGGACGCTGCTCCTCAACCAGCCCGTATTTCCAGCGGCACGGCTGCGCACAGTCCCCGCGGGAGCCGTCGCGGCCCGTCAGATAGGCCGACAGCATACACCGCCCCGACCACGCCATGCACATGGCACCGTGGACAAAGGCCTCCAGCTCCAGCTCCGGCGGCGTATGCTCCCGCAGCTGCGCAATTTCGGACAGCGAAAGCTCCCGTGCCAATACGACACGGGAGGCTCCGAGCTCATACAGCATAGTGGCCGCTTCACTGTTGGTGACGCCGAGCTGGGTAGACACGTGCAGCGCCATCTGCGGTGCCGCACGCCGGGCAATCCGCAGCGTCCCCATATCCGCCACGATCAGGGCATCTGCCCCGCTCGCCTGACAGAATCCGAGATATTCCTCAAGCGCCGACAGCTCATACTCCCGCGGCAGGGTGTTGCAGGTAATATACACCTTACAGTCCGCCGCATGGCACAGGCGCACCGCCTCGCACAGCCCGTCGCCGTCGAAGTTGTGGGAGGAGGTGCGCATTCCGAACCGCTGCCCCGCCAGATACACCGCATCCGCTCCGTAGAGCAGCGCCGCCTCCAGCCGTTCGCGGTCCCCCGCAGGGGCCAGAATCTCCGGCCGTCTTCCCCGGCTCATCCGTGAATACCGATGCCGTAGCGGCGGCAGATGGCCACATGCTCGGCGTATGTCTCGGAATAATAGGTCACGGTCGGGTCGGAGGACAGATCCGTGGCAAAATAATAGCAGTTGATGATATCGGCATCCTCACAGGGATGGATGACCGCCTTCAGGGCATCCAGGCCCGGATTGCAGATAGCTCCGGTCGGCAGTCCGTCGCACACATAGGTGCTGTAGGCGGCGGCCACCGGGGAATCCTCCGGCAAATCCTTGAAGAACTTGCCGGCATACATGGTCGTCACATCCGACTGCAGATGTGGGAATTCGTCGCTGTGCAGCCGGTTCCAAAACACGCGGGACACCTTGGTCATATCGGACTTGTTGTCCGCCTCCTGCTGCAGAATCGAGGCCAGAATCACCGCTTCGTCGATAGTGAAGCCCTGCGCCTTAATAGAGGTACGGATATTGGTGTTCACCTTCGCGGCAAAGTTATCCAGGAACTTCCGCACGGCGCTCTCCGGCGAGCTGCCCTGATAGAACGTATAGGTGTCGGGGAACAGATATCCCTCCAGCTGATAGATCCGGTAGGGGCGCTCCGTCCCCTCTCCGCACGGCGGCAGCTCCGCCACGAAATCATAGTCCGAAAAATCTCCGTGCGCCAGTGTCCACAGGAATTCATCACTGTTGCACACGTTATATTCCTCCAGCTTTTCCGCCACACCGAGCACGGTCATTCCCTCGGGGAAGGTCACATCCACCGTGGCGCGCGCGGTCGCCGTCTGCAGCTCCTCGATCATTCCCTTATAGCCGAGCGTTCCCGACAGGGTAAATACACCCGGCTGATAGGTTCCGTCCGCATGGGACACCTTGGAGAACAGGCGGAACATCAGCTTCTGGGTAATCAGGCCGTTTTCCTTGAGAATATCGGCCACCTGCTCGGTGGAGGCTCCCTCCGGAATCTCCACGTCAATCTGCGCATCCGATTTGTTGATGCCGAGCATATCCAGGGCACCCGTCAGGATAAAAAAGGCCAGCAGACCGGAAATCAGCAGCACGCCGGCTACATACAAAACGCCTCCGGCGCAGCCGATTGCCTGTCGGTTATACTTTTTCCTGCGGCGGGCCGGCTTGCCCGCCTCCGCCGCGGCCGGTCCGGACGCGGTCTGCGGCGGCTCCTGCATCGGCACGGAAGCTCCCGCCACGACCGAGGACAGTCCGACCAGGGGCACCTCCTCCGGCTGTGTGCTCCGGGCAGGCTCCTGCGGTGCCGCGGCGTTCGGTGCAGCGGCCTCCGTCGGCTCCGGCACGGCGGCATCGGGGGTACCGAACTCGTCATCCAGGCGGAGATTCAGCCTGAAGCTCTCCACCTTAGAGCGGCGAGCCTCCTGCAGCTGCTCCTCTCCGGCCGAGACGGTTTCTCCCTCCAAGGGGCGTTTCTCGTTGTTTTCCATCGGGTCGTCCTCCCTTTTTTCCTGCTCCGGTCAGGCCGGATTACCGCACTGCATCGCGGCACGAATGGCCTCCGCCTGTTCCGGGGAGGTCAGATATTCCACCAGCTGAAGTGCAAACGCAACAGCGGCTCCCGCGCCCTTGCCGGTAATGAACCGACCGTCCCGCACCACAAGTTCTCCGCAGACCTCCGCGCCCGTCAGCTCGGGCTCATAGCCCGGGAAGCAGGTGGCGCGCCGCCCGCGCAGCAGGCCCTTATGGCCGAGAATGGACGGGGCCGCACAGATAGCTCCGATCAGCAGCTCTCGCCGCACCGCCTCCTCCAGCAGCCGCTGTACCGCCGCCGAGGCCTCCAGATGCGGCGTTCCGGGCACACCGCCCGGAAGCACCAGCCCCGTCATGGTGTCCGGAGATGCCTCCTCCGCCACGGCATCCGCCTCCACGGGAATCCCGTGGGCACCGGTCACGCGGC
>URYX01000146.1 GCA_900552225.1 uncultured Oscillospiraceae bacterium
CGGTGGAGGCCTCCGGTATCGCGATTGCGGTGGCGGCGGCGGCTGCGCTGGATACGCCTGCGGTATTCGCCAAGAAGCATCGCTCCGGCAACGTGTCCGGGGACGTCTACAGCGCCCGGGTCCATTCGTTCACACACGGCACCGACCACGATATTCTGGTGGCGAGCGAATACCTGAAGCCGGAGGATCGGGTGCTGATCGTGGACGACTTCCTGGCCAACGGCGCGGCGCTGGAGGGCCTGCTGGAGCTGACGCAGCAGGCGGGCGCGACGGCGGTCGGCTGCGCGGTGGCCATCGAAAAGGGCTTTCAGCACGGCGGCGACCGCCTGCGGGAGCGCGGTATCCGCGTGGACTCGCTGGCAATCCTGGAGCGGATGGAACCGGAAATCGTGTTTCGCTCCCTTTAATTTCGGTGTAAATTTATTTACATAAACCAAATTTTTTCAGGAGGCAATAACATGAAAAAACTGCTTGCTTTGCTTCTCGCGCTTGTCATGGTTCTCGGCCTGGCGGCCTGCTCCAGCTCCGGCGACGACGAGAAAAAAGGAATGAGTGAGGACGTCCTGCCGCGTAAGGATGTCACCTCCTCGGTGACCATTCCCTCGGATTTCAAAATCGGCATGATCTGTCTCCACGATGAGAACTCCACCTACGACAAGAACTTCATCGATGCGCTGAAGTCCGTGCAGAAGGGCCTCGGCCTGACGGATGAGCAGGTCGTGATCGTGACCGGCATCGGTGAGGACAGCACCTGCTACGATACGGCGGTGGACATGGCGAAGAACAAGGGCTGCAAGGTTGTGTTTGCGGATTCCTTCGGCCATGAGTCCTTCCTGAAGCAGGCGGCTCAGGAGTACCCGGACGTGCAGTTCTGCCATGCGACCGGTACCTCGGCCAAGGTGGGCGGAGTTGCTAACCTGCACAATGCGTTTGCCTCCATTTACGAAGGCCGTTACCTCGCGGGTGTTGCGGCCGGCATGAAGCTCAACGAGATGATCGAGGAGGGCAAGATTACGGCGGATAAGGCGGTCATCGGCTATGTCGGCGCCTTCACCTATGCCGAAGTGGTTTCCGGCATGACCTCCTTCTTCCTCGGCGCCCGTTCGGTCTGCCCGACCGCGACCATGAAGGTCCGCTACACCGGCTCCTGGTACGATCAGACGAAGGAGAAGGAAGCGGCCAACTCCCTGATTGAAAAGGACGGCTGCGTGCTGATCAGCCAGCATGCCGACTCCCTCGGCGCTCCGACCGCCTGCGAGATGGCCGGTGTCCCGAACGTCTCCTACAACGGCAGCACCTACTCCGCCGGTGAAAACACCTTCATCATCTCCTCCGCGATCAACTGGGCTCCCTACTTCAAGTACATCATTGAGACGGTTGCGTCCGGCAACGCCATCGATTCCGACTGGTGCGGCACCGTGGCGAGCAACTCCGTGGTGCTGAGCGGCGTGAACCTGGATGTGGCGGCTAAGGACACGGTGGAGAAGCTCAACGAGGTCATCAAGGATCTCGAGTCCGGCAAGCTGCACGTGTTCGACACCGAGAAGTTCACGGTGGACGGCAAGAAGCTCACCGAGTACCAGGCGGATGTCAACGGCGATTATGAGCCGGATACCAACGTCATCCATGACGGCTACTTCGACGAGTCCAACGCGAAGGATT
This sequence comes from uncultured Oscillospiraceae bacterium, assembly GCA_900552225.1. Taxonomy (GTDB): domain Bacteria; phylum Bacillota; class Clostridia; order Oscillospirales; family Acutalibacteraceae; genus UMGS1487. Next base: position 1,663 of record URYX01000146.1, read on the forward strand.
TCCGTTCGGCTCCGTACTTCGACATCATCATCGACGGTATCGTGAACCTGAACACCAACTACGGCGAATAATTGCCCGGCGCACCGGGGGAGCTTCGGCTTCCCCGGTGCCGGACGTATCCGCGGGGTATGTCCGGAGGCTGTACAGAAGGCGGCCGGGGCAGGAGAAGTACCCTTCGCCCGGCTTTCGGTGCCGCTTCGGCGGCCCGCAGTCCTTTCTGACAGTCTTGTGCACAAGGGGAGCAATGCTGCTCCCCTTGTGCCTTTGACGTTATAGCGTAAGGAGACCGAGCCCGGGGAAAGCCGGGGGACAGCGCGCCGGCGCCGTCCCGCCTCGGCCGTCTTACGGTGTATTCTTCGCCCTATTAAGCTACGGTGTCACGGCTCGGAAAAGGAAAATCGGAAATAGGAGGGTTTTTGTGAACGCTCTGGAGCTGAAGCATGTAACCAAACGGTTTGGGGAAAAGGTTGTGGCCAACGAGGACGTCAGCCTTACCGTCAAATCGGGAGAAATTCTCGCCATCCTCGGTGAGAACGGCAGCGGCAAGACAACACTGATGAACATGATTGCCGGAATCTATCATCCGGACGAGGGCGAAATTCTGGTGAACGGCCAGCCGGCCGTCATCAACTCCCCGAAGGATGCCTTTGACTACAGGATCGGAATGATCCATCAGCATTTTAAGCTGGTGGACGTGTTCACCGCCACGGAAAATATCGTCCTCGGCATCCGCGACGGCGGGCGCTTCAACCTGAAGAAGGCTGCGGCCCGCGTGAGCGAAATCTCTCAGAAATACGGCTTTGACATCGACCCCCAGAAGAAAATCTATGCCATGTCCGTATCGGAAAAGCAGACGGTGGAGATTGTCAAGGTGCTCTACCGCGGCGCGGATATCCTGATTCTGGACGAGCCGACCGCCGTCCTGACGCCGCAGGAGACGCAGAAGCTGTTCGCCGTGCTGCGCCGTATGCGCGACGACGGCAAATCCATCATCATCATCACGCATAAGATGCACGAGGTGCTCTCGGTGTCCGACCGGGTGACGATTCTGCGGCGCGGCCGCTATATCGGAACGGTGAATACGGCCGAGACCAACGAGGCCGAGCTGACCGAGATGATGGTCGGCAAGAAGATCGAGCTCAACATCGAACGGACCGAGCCGAAGGATCCGACCGATCGCCTGGAGATCCGCAATCTGCAGATGGTCAACCACGACGGCCTCCGCGTGCTCGACAGCATCAGCTTTACGGCCCGCGGCGGCGAGATCCTCGGCATTGCGGGTATCGCCGGCTCGGGGCAGCGTGAGCTGCTGGAGGCAATTGCCGGATTGCGGCAGCTGACGGAGGGGCAGGTGCTGTACCACAACCCCAAGACGGGCGAGGAGGAGGATCTGCGCAACAAGACCCCGCTGCAGATTCGTGAGCTCGGCGTGCGGCTGTCGTTTGTGCCGGAGGATCGTCTCGGCATGGGCCTGGTCGGCAACATGGATATCATCGACAACATGATGCTGCGCAGCTATAAGAAGGGCCGCTCGGTGTTCGTCAACCGCCAGCCGCCAAAGGAACTGGCCAACCGCATCATCGAGAGCCTGGAGGTAGTGACCCCCGGCCCGACGACACCGGTGCGCCGCCTGTCGGGAGGCAACGTGCAGAAGGTGCTGGTCGGACGTGAGATTGCCTCCTCTCCGACCGTGCTGATGGCCGCCTACCCGGTGCGCGGCCTGGATATCAACTCCTCGTATACCATCTACCGCCTGCTGAATCAGCAGAAGGAGAACGGCACGGCCGTAATTTTCGTCGGTGAGGATCTGGACGTGCTGGTGGAGCTGTGTGATCGCATCCTGGTCATCAACTCCGGCCGGATCACCGGCGTGGTGGACGGCCGCCATACCACGAAAGAGGAAATCGGGCTTTTAATGACCAAGACAGAGGGAGGAGATCATCATGAGTCGTCCGACGAAGCATAAGCGGGAGTCCCTCGTCTATATCACCAAGCGGGATCATGTCCCGCTGAAAACGGCCATTCTGGTGCGGCTTGGCGCGATCCTGCTGGCACTGCTGGTCTGCGCCGTGGTGACCAAGGTGCTGACCGGAGACGATCCGCTGTCCCTGTTCGCCACGATCTTCCACGGAGCCTTCGGCACCGGCCGCGCGCTGGTGACGGTGCACGACGTGGCCATTCTGCTTGGTATCTCGCTGGCGGTCACGCCCGCCTTCCGGATGCGCTTTTGGAATACGGGCGCGGAGGGCCAGGTGCTGGTGGGCTGCCTCGCGACCGCAGTCGTGATGCTGACGCTCGGCGGCAAAATGCCCGACGGCCTGCTGATTGTCTGCATGGCCGCCGCCGCCCTTCTGTCCGGCCTGATCTGGGGCGTGGTTCCCGCGTTCTTCAAGGCCAAATGGGGCACCAACGAGACGCTGTTTACCCTGATGATGAACTACGTGGCCATCCAGCTGGTGGAATATTTCCTCAAGGTCGCGGATAAGAGCGGCTCCAACGTGGTGGGCCCGAGCCTGCTGACGCACGGCTGGTTCCCTGACCTGTTCGGTGTCAAGTATCTGCTGAATATTCTGGTGGTCGCGGCGGTGCTGGTTGCCATGTATATCTATCTGAAATACAGCAAGCACGGCTACGAAATCTCCGTGGTGGGCGAAAGCGAAAATACCGCACGCTATATCGGCATCAACGTGCCGAAGGTGGTCATCCGTACCATGGCGCTGTCCGGCGCCCTGTGCGGCCTGGTCGGACTGCTGCTCGTCGGCGGTGCCTCCCATTCGGTGGACTCCAACCTCGTGGACGGCCGCGGCTTTACCGCCATCATGGTGTCGTGGCTCGCCAAATTCAACCCGCTGAGCATGGTGCTCACCTCGCTGCTGCTGGTATTCCTGGCGCGCGGCGCGGATGAGATCACCTCCAAGTTCGGCCTGAACAGCGACTTTGCCGACATCCTGACCGGCATCATTCTGTTCTTTATCATCGGCTGTGAGTTCTTTATCCAGTATCAGGTGCACTTCAACCACCGTAAGAAGAACCGTCAGGTTCAGGAGGGAGCGCAGTAAGATGAATGTGATTCTTGTCTTTTTGCAGAGCGCGATTCTGCAGGGAACGCCGCTGCTGTACGGAGCCACCGGTGAGATTCTGACGGAGAAATCCGGCACCCTCAACCCCGGTATCCCCAGCATCATGTATGT
>URYX01000147.1 GCA_900552225.1 uncultured Oscillospiraceae bacterium
GGTGATAGGTGCGGGACATTCCGCCAAACCCTTTGACGGAATAAACCATAACGGCCTCCGGCGCGGTAAAGCACTCGCCGCTCTCCAGCCGCCAGCCGAAATTCTCCTCTCCGAGGCCGACCATCACGCGGGCCGTGCCGGTCTGATCCACCTCCACCTCGTCGGAGAAGTTGCCGCTGTAGACGAAGTTGAAGCCGTAGACCTCACCCGTCTCCTCCGTGGCCTCCCGGTCGCACAGCGCAATAAAGGGGTTGAACTGGTGACTGGAGGCACCGCGGCGGCTGCCCACCGACTGGCGCCCGTGGAACAGCGGGACACGCTGTACATTGCGCTCTGTCATGTGCGCGCCGTACAGGCTGATCATATCAAAGTCGCAGCGGGGCAGGTCCAGCATCAGGCTCATGCACTTCTCAAGCTGCACCGGGGCGTCGCCGCGGTTTTCCAGCGTCAGCCAGCGGGAGATAACGTCGCAGTCCTCAAACACCGCGTAATACAGGTGCAGGAGACAGCCGGTGACAAAGTCCGTCAGGGTCAGATGCAGCGTTTCGGTGCGCTCGTCCGCGGCGGCATAGGGCATGCCGTCGATGGCGGGGCGCCCCTTGAGAATTTCATAGGCCTCATAGAAAAACTGGGTGGTGCTGTCGCCGTTCGGACCGCATACCCGGAGTGCCGTATCGCGGAAATCGCCGCTGCCGAAATAGCTGTACTCTGCCGGGGCCGTATCCGGGAGATAATGCATCCCGTATTCCTTGTAGTAGGGAGAAAAGGACATCTCGCGGGGCGTATAGGACAGGGTCTCCGGATCGACCCTGGGGCCGTAGTGCAGATGCACCGGGAACTGGTCGTGCAGAATCTGAAAGACATACTGCGTATGTGCGGTCTCCAGGATAAATTTTTGTGAGGCGGCATCGAAACGAATACTCATGCTGTACGGGTTCCTTTCTTGTGAGACTTTGACTTTATTATACAGAATCGGGCGAAAAGCACAAGGGGAATCGACGAGAAAAGCATCTTCGGGCGCTATCATCGGAAAAAAGGATAAAAATCCCGCAGCAAAGGACGGCCGCGGGGCCCCTATCGCGTCTGCCGGTACAGCTGCAGGGCGAGGGCGCACAGCGGCTCCTCCCGGTTTTCACAGCGCCCGTCCAGCACCGCGTCGAGCAGCTGCCGGAGAATACGGCCGAGCAGCGGGCCCGCCGGGATGCCGAGCGCCTGCAGCGTGCGGCCGTTTACGGCCAGTGAGGAGAGCGAGAGGCAGTCATTTTCCTCCCGGATCTGCTGCCAGAGCTCCCGGATTGCGGCATCCCATGCCCGGTTGGCCGGCCGAAAGTCGGGATGCTGCGCCGCATGGTCGGCCTCCCGCACTGCCAGCAGCTGCTCAAAGCGCTGCTCCCCGAGCCGGCTTATGCGCCGCCGCACGGCGCGCACGGTCGGCTCGATCGGGGCGTCGTGACAGCGAACCAGCTCCACAACGGCCTCCCGGTCGCGGCGGGAAAACCGCAGCCGTGTCAGAATCTGCTCCGCCAGGACGGCGCTTTGGGCCGGATGGCCGTAAAAATGCCCCTGTCCGTCCGCTCCCACGGAGCAGGCGGCGGGCTTGCCGCTGTCGTGCAGCAGCACCGCCCAGCGGATCAGCGGGTCGGGCGGGGAGGCGGCGAGCGCGTGCAGCGTATGCTCATAGACGTCGTAGCAGTGGTGGCGGTTGTGCTGGTCAAAGCCGTACAGGGGAGCAAGCTCCGGCAGCACGGTGAATACGACCGGGGCATAGCGGCGCAGCACGTCGGAGGCACCGTCGCCGCATAGCAGGCGGGTCAGCTCCTCGGCAATGCGCTCCGCCGAGACGAGCGAGAGCCGCTCCCGTTCGCGCAGAAGCGCATCCCCGGTGGCGGGCTCCACGGAAAAGCCGAGCACCGAGGCAAAGCGCAGGGCCCGGAGGATGCGCAGGGCATCCTCCTCAAAGCGCCGCGCAGGCTCCCCGACACAGCGCAGAACGCGGGCGGCCAGATCCCGCTGCCCGCCGTAGGGGTCACAGAGTCCGCGCCCGGGGGCATAGGCCATAGCGTTGACGGTAAAATCCCGCCGTGCGAGATCCTCGGTCAGCCGGTCGGAAAAATGCACCGCGTCCGGATGGCGTCCGTCGTGATAGGTGCCGTCGATGCGGTAGGTGGTGATTTCCAGCGGCTGCCCCTCCGACAGGACGGTCAGTGTCCCGTGCCGGAGCCCGGTCTCAATGACCGGGAGGCCCGCGAACACGCGCTGCATCTCCTCCGGACGTGCGGAGGTGGTGATGTCCCAGTCGTGCGGGACAACGCCGCGCAGACTGTCGCGGATGCAGCCGCCGACGGCATAGGCCTCAAAGCCCGCCTGTTCGAGACGGGCGAGCGCCGTTTGGACATAGGAGGGGAGGCGGATGTCGTTCATACGGATACCTCACGCATCAGGCGGCAAACAGCCACCCGGCCAGCAGCGGAATGGTCAGCAGCGACAAAACGGTGGAGACGAAAACGCCCGAGGAACAGAGCGCGGCGTCGCCGCCGTACTGATGGCAGAGCATGGTGCTGTTGGTGGCGGCCGGCATGGCGGCGAGCACTGTCGTGACGCCGAGAATATACACGCTCTGCGTAAACGGCCGCAGCAGCACATAGGTCAGCAGCGGAAAGGCGATCAGCGTGATGACGGCGTAGGGGTACAGACGCCATACGCCGAGCGCCTGCCTGAGCGGAACGGAGGCCAGCGTGGCGCCGACGATCAGCATGGTGGCCGGTGTGGTAATCTGCCCGATAAAGGCCGCCGACTGCCCGATGACGGCCGGCAGGCGCAGGTCGGTCAGATAGAGCAGCAGGGCACCGAGCGAGGAGAGCACCGCGGGATGCAGCAGCGTTTTGCGAAGCGGCGGCCGCTCGGTCTTGCCGGCCACCTGCCGGATGCCGATGGTGTAGGACAGCAGGTAAAACGGGATCTGAAACATGGCGGCGCAGAGCACCGCCTCCGGCCCGAACAGCGCCGAAACCACCGGAAAGCCCATGAAGCCGACATTGGAGAAGGCGGTCAGAAAGCGGTAGGGACCGGCCTGCTCCTTCGGAACCCGCAGCAGCCATGTCAGCGGGTAGCTGAGCAGCAGCCGCCCGAGAATCAGTGCAAAGCCGAGCCCGACCAAGAGCAGCATCGGCACCTGCGGCGATTCCTCGGAGCGGTTGAGCACCGAGGAGAGGATCAGGGCCGGCATGGTGACGCTCAGCACCAGGGTGGAGAGCCCCTTTTGAAGGTCCAGCGTCATAACGCCGGTTTTATAAGCGATGAAGCCGATGAGTATGCAGAAAAACAGCATCAGCATCTGATCGATGACAGCGGAAAGATCCATAGTTTCCTTTTCCTACCCTCTCTTATTTTGCATCGTTCGGGACCCCCTGCGGATGCTCCGCGAATTCTCTCAGGTCGGCGCAAACTGCGCCTTATACAGGCGGCTGTAGGCCCCGTCGCGGCGGAGCAGCTCCTCATGGGTGCCGATTTCTGCCACATCGCCGTGCTCCAGCACAAGGATCCGGTCGGCGTGGCGAATGGTGGACAGGCGGTGTGCGATGATGAAGGAGGTGCGTCCCTGCATCATGGTGAGGAAGGCCTTCTGAATCTTCTGCTCCGTCAGAATATCCACCGAGCTGGTTGCCTCATCGAGAATCAGCATCGGGGGATCGAGCAGCATGACGCGGGCAATGGTCAGCAGCTGCTTCTGACCGGCGGAGAGACTGCCGCCGTCCTCGGGCAGCACGGTCTGATACCCGTCGGGCAGGCGGCGGATGAAGCTGTGGGCATGTGCTGCCTTGGCCGCGGCGATGATCTCCTCGTCGGTGGCGTCCTCGCGGCCGTAGGCGATGTTGTCGCGGATGGTGCCCGCAAACAGCCACGTCTCCTGCAGCACCATGCCGAACTGCCGCCGCAGGCTGTCGCGGGTGACGAGTGCGATGTCCTGTCCGTCGATCTCGATGGTGCCGCCGTCCAGCTCATAAAAGCGCATGAGCAGGTTGACCAGCGTGGTCTTTCCGGCACCGGTGGGGCCGACGATGGCGACCGTCTGACCCGGCGTGACCTTCAGGTTGAAATCCGTGATGAGCGGACGCTCCGGGGTGTAGGCAAAGAGGACATGAGAAAATCCGACCTCGCCCTCGCCGGAGGGAAGTGCCGGCATCGTGTCCGGCTCCTCCGACTGCTCCGGCGTGTCCAGAAGCTCTGCGATGCGCCGCGCCGCGGCCGCCGCCAGCTGCAGCTGCATGGTGACCGAGGTGATTTCGTTGAACGGCTTGGCGTACTGCGCCGTATAGGTGAGGAAGCTTGCAATTTGACCGACGGAGAGCCCGGCCATCAGCCCGAAAACTCCGACCAGGACATAGGCGACGTTGTTGACGAAGCGCGTGGTGGGGTTGACGAGCGCCGAGGCAAACTGCGCACGGTAGCCGGTCTCGTACAGGTGCCGGTTCAGGGCGTCGAACCGCTCGGCGGCCGCAGCCTCCGCACCGAACGCCTTGAGCGTCCGCTCTCCGCTGATCTGCTCCTCGGCAAAACCGTTGAGCTCACCGAGCACCTTGGCCTGCTCGCGGAAGCGTCGGCTGCCGTATTTGGTGATGAAAAAGCCCATCAGGAAGCACAGCGGCGTGACAAAGACCGCCACCAGCGCCACGCGCCAATCCAGCCGCAGCATGAAGCCGAGACACATCAGCACGGAGATGACGCCGGTCAGAAGCTGCACAATGCCCTGGTTCAGGCCGTCGGCAATGGCGTCGATGTCGTTGGTAAAGCGGCTGATCAGGTCGCCGGACTGGTGGGTGTCGAAGTAC
>URYX01000148.1 GCA_900552225.1 uncultured Oscillospiraceae bacterium
CAACAGTATTTTGGATAAATAAGGAGAAGAAAGCGGCACCTTGTAGTTCTTCCCCCAAATTTATGCTGCTTTTGCGGCCTGCAGCCTTTTTGGACAGTCTGACAAAAAGCCGGAGGGGTGACCCCTTCGGCTTTTTGTGTATTTCCTGTATACAATCAGACCAAGCGTCGTGCGCCTTACAGCGCAATACCGGCCAGCTGCGCGACCTCGGCCTCGGTGACGGCGTTGCAGTCCCCCTCCACCGTGTATTTCAGGCAGCCGGCCGCGGCCGCGAATTCCACAATCTGCTGCGGCTCCCAGTCGCGCCGCACGGCATGAATCAGTGCCCCGGAAAAAGCATCTCCGCCGCCGATCCGATCCACCGCATCCACCTCGTACCGCCGGCTGAAGTAGTATTCCTCGCCGTCGAACAGCATGGCCGACCAATCGTGGCTCATGGCCGAACGGGCGCGGCTGCTTGTCACCGCCACCAGCGAAAACCCGAAGCGTTCCCGCAGGGCCCGCGCCATCTGACGGTGCCCCTCCTCACGGGAGGCCCCCTCCGCGGGGCAAATTCCGAAGATATCCTGCGGCTCCTCCTCATAGGCCAGGCACACGTCCACATACGGCATAAGCCCGCTCATCACGCGCTCGGCCTCGGTACGGCTCCACAGAGGCTCCCGGTAATTCAGGTCACAGCTCACCGTGAGCCCCTTTTGCTTGGCGATGCGGCAGGCCTCCTGCACGGCGGCGGCGCAGCCCGCCCCGAGAGCCGGGGTCACACCGCTGAAATGAAACCAATCGGCATCAGCAAACGCGGTCTCCCAATCGAAATCCTCCGGCGCGGCCATCGCCATGGACGAGCCCGCGCGGTCATAGAGAATGCCCTGCTTCCGGTAGGAAATGCCTCGCTCTACGAAATAAAGGCCGAGCCGGTTGCCGCCGCGCACCACGCCGGACACATCCACCCCGCAGGCACGCAGCGACCGCAGCGCCGCCTCCCCGAGGGCGTTTTCCGGAAGCCGCGTCACAAGGGCAGCCGGTGATCCGTAATTGCAGAGGGAGACGGCCGCATTGGCCTCGCTCCCCCCGTATACCGCTTCAAACTCCGCGGCCTGTGACAGCCGACGGTGGCCGGATGCCGTCAGGCGCAGCATCACCTCACCGAACGTTACCACCCGCTTCATACGCACACCTCCTGTACCTTTCCTACCCTTTCGACCGCCGCCCGCGTCAGGGCTTCGATCTCGTCCCAGGCCCCGTTCGCCATGGCCTGCGGCGGCACCATAAAGCTCCCGCCGCAGGCAAACACCGCCCTGCCGCGCAGATAGTCCTCTAAGTTCTGCAGGGTGATGCCTCCGGTCGGCATAAACCGCACCCCGGGATAGACGGCGGACATGGCACGGAGCATTGAAAGTCCGCCGGCGGCCTCCGCCGGGAAGAATTTCAGATGGGTCAGGCCGTAGGAGAGCGCCGCCTGCACCTCCGTCGGCGTACACACGCCGGGAAATACCGGATAGCCCTTACGGAGGCAATATTCCACCGTCTGCGGGCTCAGGCCGGGGCTGACCACCGCCGACGCCCCCGCCGCCATAGCCCTCTCCGCCTGCTCCGGCGACAGCACGGTCCCCGCCGCCAAAAAGAAGGAGGGAAAGGCCGCGGCAATGCGTCGCAGCGCCTCCTCGGCCGCATCCGTCCGAAAGGTGATCTCTGCGCAGGGCAGCCCGGCCCTCATCAGCGCTTCGGCCAAAGGCTCCGCCTCCTCGGCACGCTCCACGCGCACCACCGGTACGATGCCAAAGGCTGCTATCTTCTCTGCTGCCATGGTTAGCCTCCTTTTTTGTTTCGTGTGACGAAACAGTGTTTTGTTTTTCTATTTTATTATAGCAGAATTTGGACTAATGTCAAGAGGGTTCGGTGATTTTACAGGCTCTATATCCGTCGACGGCGCACAGAAGCCGGAGAAGGCTTGCGGTCCCGGCAATTTTATGGTATACTGATAATATTATCAGAACAGATAAAGCAATTCCGGCAGCACAGACGCAAAGAGAGGAAGTTTTGACCATGGAGGAAACCGGCGGTATCCGCGCGGCGGAGCGTGCCCTGCACATTCTGGAGCTGCTGTGTGCGCAGCCGTCCCTCGGAGTCTCCGAGCTGGCACGGCTTTCCGGGCTGCACAAGGCCACGGTATTCCGGCTGCTGCAGACGCTGGAGGGGTGCGGCTATGTACGGCAGGACGCGCAGACCGGACAGTACTTTCTGACCCCGAAGCTGCTGCGGCTCGTCTCCTCCCTCCCGGGCACAGACCGCACGGTTTCCTGCCTGCACCCCCTGCTGTATGCCCTGTCGGATGCCTGCGGCGAGACGGTACATCTCGTCGGCCGGGACGGCGACAGTGTCCTCTACTTAGACAAGGTGGAGCAGGCCAAAAGCTCCGTCCGCCTGGTCTCCCGCGTCGGGCTTGCCATGCCTATGACCTGCACGGCGGTCGGCAAGGCCATATTGGCCTCCGGCACCGATGCGGAGGTGCGGGAGCTGTGGGCACGCACCGATCATCCGGCGCACACCGCGCACACCGTCACCGAGCTGCCGCTCTTTTTGGAGGAGCTGGCGCACATCCGCCGCTGCGGCTATGCCGTGGACCGCGAGGAAAACGAGCTGGGGGTGCGGTGCGTTGCCGTGGCTCTGGCGGCCGAGGGGCAGCGGGCCGATTATGCCGTCAGCGTCTCCGGGCCGCTGCAGCGCATGACCGACGGGATTCTTCCGTCGATTGCCGAGCAGCTGCTTCGGGTGCGCGGGGAGGCACTGCGCTTTTTGTAAGCCTCCGGCCTCTGCGCCGCGGCGGGATGCCGCGGTCACGGCTCGGCCGGTGCAGCTTTGAGAAAGCACTGCTCCTCCCCCAGACGGAGCAAGGCAAACGCCAGCGACAGCAGGCAGGCAAGCCCGCCGTCGGCATCGGGATCGAGGCCGAATTCCTCGCGGATCTTGACAATGCGGTACTGCACGGTGTTGCGGTGGGTAAACAGCCGCTCGCAGGTGCGCTGCAGCGAATGGCGGCACAGCAGATACTCATACAGTGTGCGGCAGAGCTCGCTGCCGTTTTCCCGGTCATACCGGTACAGCTCTCCGATTTCCCTTTGCGGAAAATCGGAGAGCTTTTCCATAAAACGGAGCAGCATCAGCAGGACGTAGGTGTCGCTCTGCTTCAAAAACGGACCGTTTTCCGCCACGCGGACATACTCCAGCACGTCCCGCACCAGGGGGTACTGCCGCCGCAGCGCATACAGGTCGGGGAGCGGCTCCGACAGCACCGCCTGCAGCCGGTATTCCTCCGTCAGGCCCTGCAGAAGGCGGATGTCGTGATCCTCATGCAAAAACAGAATCAGGCGTCCGTCATAAAAGAACGGATGGGAGGCAGAAAAGCGATTCCGCAGCGTCTGCCGGAGGTGCTCGCCGGATTCACGGAAGGCGGCTGCGTCAAAGCAGTCGATGAGGGCAAACCGCTGCGGCCGGAATCGCGCCAGAAACGAGCCGCCGACTCTCAGCCGAAACCGCTCTTCATTTTCAAACCGCCCGTCGAGCAGATCGACGAGAATCTCCTCGGCCGAATCCACGGGAGCACCGCCCGCGTGGCGCTCCAGAAAGAACTGCTTGGCGAGCAGCTGACGGACAAACAGCTCCTCCTCCCCGTCCGGCTGCGCCTCCCCCTGCAGCACACAGAACAGATAGCCGAGCGCGGCCTCGCCGCTTGCCAGCTCACAGGCGCGGACAGTATGGGTTCCCTCCGTCACGGTGACCGAGGAGGCGCCCGAGGCGGCGAGTCCTTCGGTGACGGCGCGGCACAGGGGCAGCGGCAGCTCACTGTGCGACAGGGCGCGGCGGTAGCCGTCGTCCTCAAAATCCTCGGGAGCAAAGGCCGCCACCACGTGAAAGGCATTGTCCGTGACAAGAACCGGCAGTCCGAGCGACAGGCCGACCGCCTCCAGCAGAGCCTCCAGCGAATTATTCTGCAAAAACACGCGCAGCAGGACATTTCGATTCATACAGCTTCTCCTTTTGTGCTGTCAGCACATACGATTCTCCGTTTATTATACTACGGGCTTATTGATTTGGCAAGAGTTTGTGTTATACTATAGACATAAAGAAAAAAGAGAGCACCGCCGGGAGACGGTACTCCGGGAAAGCGGAGATGAGTCCCATGTGTCCGAGAAGCAAAGCCGATACGGCGGCCGACCGGCGCAGGCCACAGGCAGCCGTCAGGCAGTAAGCATTGAAAGCAACCAAAACAGACAACCGTAAAAACGGAGGGATAGTTTATGTTTGAGATCAGACCGTATGCCCATAAAAAGAATACCGCACTGTACAATCCGTTCCGCGAGATGGACGAGTGGGAGAAGCAATTCTTTGGCAACCCGTTCGGCTTCTTCGAGGGCGGGATTGAGGAATTCAAGACCGACATCAAGGATGAGGGCGACCGCTACGAGCTGGAGGCCGACCTGCCGGGCTTCGACAAGAAGGACATCCATCTGGATGTGAACGGCGATGTGCTGACCGTTCATGCGGAGCGTCACTCCGAGCATGAGGAGAAGGAAAAGAAGGGCAAATACGTGCGCTGTGAGCGCTCCTACGGCTCCTACAGCCGTGAATTCGATCTGTCGGGTGTCCAGGCGGACAAGATCACCGCGAAATACGAAAACGGTGTGCTGAAGCTGACGATGCCCAAGAAAGAGGCGGAGGCTCCGACCTCCCACCGCTTGGAGATTGAATAACATTTTCCGAAAAACGGAACAGTACAGAAAATAAGAGGTGCCGCCGGAATCTTTCAAA
>URYX01000149.1 GCA_900552225.1 uncultured Oscillospiraceae bacterium
CAAACGGTGTGTCCCGCCGCGGCTTTCTTGTCCAAATCCTTATGCCTCCGTATCGGCAGCCTCCTCCTCGAGAAGCGAGGGCAGCAGCGCCTCGATCCGCTGCGCCACCCGGCTCTCCCGGTTCTTAGCCCCCGGTTCCTCGTGCACCGCCACCAAAACATCCTCACAGACCGCAACCTGCGGCAACGAAAACGTACCATATTCCGCCGGAGAGGCCACATTCACCAGGATTCGGCGGGCCTTGCATTCCTCTGCCACCGCAATATTCACGGAATTCGAATCCGTCGCCGCCACCGCCAGATAAGCATTAGCGCAGTCCCCGCGGAAATGACGGCGGGGAATATAACGGATCCGGTGCTCCGCGTCCAGCGCCTTCAGCGCATCGCTCAGGCGCGGGCTGATTACCGTGACAGATGCGCCGAACTGCAGCAGCAGCTCCACGGCCGCCGTGGCATAGCGGCCGCCGCCGATCACCACACAGTTGTTATGATGAAGATTCAAATAGACGGGAAAACGGAAGTACACAAGCAATCAACCTCCTTCGTTTCTCGGTCATTGCCGCACAGGTATCCGCGCCGCGGCCTTATACCTATGTACCAGTATAACACCATTTTCCCGATATAGCAAGTTTTTTCGCTAAAATTCGACAAGCCGCCTCGTTTTCGGGCGTATTTTCGCGGTTTTCTCCTGCTTTCGCCGGATTTTCTCCCGCTCATGCTCATTTGTGGTAGGTCCCGCCCTGCGCAATCCGCATGGCGCGGTACAGCTGCTCGAGCAGCATGACCCGCGCCAGCTGGTGCGGAAAGGTCATGGCCGACATGGACAGCCGGAGCCCCGCCCGCTGCTTGACGGCGGGACTGAGGCCATAGGAGCTCCCGATCACAAATACGAGCTCGCCCGCGCCGCCGGCCGCCAGCCGTTCGATTCGCTCGGACAGCTCCACCGAGGTCAGGGATGCCCCCTCGATGCACAGGGAAATCACCGTTGCACCCGACGGAATACGGCTGAGCAGCGCGTTTCCCTCCCGCTCGAGCGCCGCCGCAATCTGCGCCGCCGAGGGGTGCTCCGGCAGCCGCTCCTCCGGCAGCTCCGTCACCGTAATCCGGCAGTAGCCGGACAGCCGCTTGATGTACTCCGCCGCCGCATCCCGCCAATAGGCCTCCTTAAGCCGTCCCATGCACAGCACTGTAATTTTCTGCATCCTTCCGCCTCTCTCTTCCCCGGCACGGCAAGGCACACCGCGCAGAGCTGCGATAGCCGCAGTCCCTGCCGGCTCCCGCCGCACCGTTTGCCGCAGCTTGTCGATAGTTCACGTATTTCCCCTTTACAGGATTTTAAAAATATGCTATACTTTAAATAAAATCGGGGATTACCCCCTAAAGGAGTGGTTGTATGCAGGAGTCTCAGGCCTCCAGGAAAGATCAGATTGAACAGATTTTGTCCGGCCGTTCTACGGAGCCTGTTACGCTCCCTCTGCCGGACGAAGCACATCCCGTCGTGACCGCCCCCGTCTATGCGGCCCCGGCCGCAGCCCCGACGGCTCCGGCCGCCGTGCACTCCCGCAGGCCGCTTCTCCGGATTCTCATCCCGATTGTGGCGGTGCTTCTGATACTCGGCTCCGTGGGCGGCGCGTTCCTGTTTTTCGGAGGCTGGGGACGGCATTCCTCTCCCAAGCGCCTCGGGCAGGCACTGGAAACCGCCTTTGTCTCCGGCGATGTCGAGCTGCTGATTGATTTGTTTGAGTCGGTCGACTCGTCAAAAAAGGTTATTTTGTCCAGCACGTATCTGTACCCCGTTCTGGCCGAGCTTCAGCAGGAGGACTCCAACCTCTCCAAGCGCTTCCGGGAAGGAACCGACGCCGTCCACCTGACGGAATGCTACACCGGAGACCTCAGGGCTTACGCGCAGGTCATCGTGTCCGTGGACAGCACCCCCTACACCCTCACCGCCTATCGGAGAAACGGCCGCTGGTATCTGTCCGAGAATTCCACATGGACCTCCATGATGATAGATGCCCTCAGCTTATACTCCACGAACGCCAAATAACCGGCCTCCCATAACGGACGCCGTACAGCGTACAAGCACACGGTCTGACCGCCCCTCGGCGGCCAGACCGTTTTTATTCTCCGGCGGCCGCTTTTACGGCAGCCGCGTATTCCTTCTCCGTCATCGCCGCGTTGATCCATGCCAGCAGCTTGGCGGTGGACAGATACTCGGGCAATCCCTGCTGCCGCAAAAAAGCGCGGCGCCGGGCGGCGCTATCCGGGCCTCCCGTGAGTCCGTCCTCAAACAGCCGCAGCCGCGTGATCCCGGCGGCCGCCCGCGGCGGCCCGTCCATGGTTGCCCCCGCACGGTGCAGCGCCGCGAGAATCACCTCGCCGTCCATTCCCTCCACGCCGAGCAGCCCTTCCTTGGAGGGAACCGCCTTCCGCCGCTCCTTGCCCGGTACCGGCGGAATGTACGCATGCTTTACGGAAACCCCCGGCAGCGCATTCTGCAGATAATTGCGAATCACCAGTCCGGCCCCGTCGCTGTCGGTCAGCAGCACGACCCCGCGCCGCACCGCCATCCGCCGCAGCGCCTCCAGCGCCTCGCGGTCACGGAAAATACGGAATCCGTTCGTGGTCACCACCGTCGCCTCCACCACGGAGGCCAGCCGGATGGCGTCGTATTTCCCCTCCACCACAAGGACCTCCCGCACGCGCTCCATCAGGCGCTCCTCAGCCGGCGGCCGAGCTGCACCACGGTGCGCTCGAGCACCAGCCATTTATCCACCGGCGACGATTTCATGGTGCGGTCGGCGCGGCCGAGCAGCCGCAGGCTGTCCCGCAGCACCTCAATCGGCAGACGCTGCACATCGCGCGCCGCATTGCGCAGCACGAACTCGCGTCCGCGGTAGGAAAACACCCGGCCGACCGCCTCCGCCGGCATTCCGCCGAGCTGCGCCACCTTGACCCGGTACCAGTCCACATAAGCCCCCGACAGCACCGCCAGCACCGCCGTCGGCTTTTCGCGGGTCTCCTGCAGCGTATGCACGATCTCCTGCGCCTGCGTCATGTTGCCCGCAAGCAGCTGCTTGGACAGGTCAAACACCCGCGCCTCCAGGCTCTCGCCGGTGGCCCCACGGATGAGTGTCTCCGTAATGTCGCCGCCGTCCGCAATCGCGCACAGCTTATCCAGTTCACCGAGCAGCCGGTGCAGATCGCTGCCGCAGCGGCTCACCAGCAGCTCCGCCTCCGCCGACCGCAGCGTGCAGCCGCGCTTTTTCGCGCCGGCACACAGCAGCCTGGCCGCCTCCGCCGCCGTGCGGCGCGGAAGCTCGACCGCCGCCCCGCATTTGTCCGCGGCGGCGGCAAATGCCTTCCATTTGGCATTCTTTTTCACATCGGCCGCCACGCCGCACTGCCAGAAAATCAGCACGCACGTCTCCGGCGGGTTGGCGAACAGCTCCAGAATCCGCGCTGTCTCGCCCGCGTTGCCGGCCGCATTGAAATCACGCACCGTCACGCACTTCCGCTCCGCCATCAGCGGCAGCGTCTCCGCCGCCGCCTCAATCTGCTCGGCCGTGCATTCCTGTCCGTCCAGGGCTTCGCAGTTGAATTCCGAAAGCTCGCCGCCAACGCTGATGGCGCGGATACGCTCGGCATACCGCGCCGACAGATACGGCTCATCGCCCCACAGGAAATACACGCGCTTCGGCACGCCCTCCTTCAGGTGCTGCTTCAGCTCCTGCTCTGTCCACACAAGGTATCCCTCCCCCGTTTCACGCAGCGCTCCCGGTCTGCAGTCTCTCTCAGTCCATCTTCTCCGCCAGCTTGCGTCCCATCAGAACACCCATCACCGACGCCATCATCAGTCCGCGCGTCCATCCGCTGGAGTCTCCGAGGCAGTGCAGCCCGGCAATGTTGGTGTTCAGCGAGGCATCCATATCCACGCGGTTGCTGTAGAACTTCAGCTCCGGCGAATACAGCAGCGTCTCATCCGAGGCAAAGCCCGGCACCACCTGATCCATCGCCTCGATAAAGCCGAGAATGTTCACCAGCGTCCGGTACGGCATGGCCGCGGTGATATCGCCCGCCACCGCATCGGGCAGCGTCGGCCGCAGGTTGGAGCGCGGCAGCTCCTCCTGCCAGGTGCGCTTGCCGTCGCGGATATCCCCGAGGCGCTGCACCAGAATATGCCCCGAGCCGAGCATGTTGGTCAGCTCGCCCACCTTCTGCGCATACGCGATCGGCTGATCGAACGGAACGCGGAAATGATGGGAGCAGAGAATCGCCAGGTTGGTGTTGGAGGATTTGGTCTCCTTGTAGGAGTGGCCGTTGACGACTGACAGACCGTTATCGTAGTTTTCCTGGCTGACAAAGCCGCCGGGATTCTGGCAGAAGGTCCGCACCTTGTTTTTAAACGGCTTCGGATAGCCGATCAGCTTGGATTCGTACAGCACCTTGTTGACGTGCTCCATGATTTCGTTGCGCACCTCGACACGCACACCGATGTCCACGATGCCCGGCTGATGCCCCACGCCGTTTTCGGCGCACAGCTTCTCGAGCCAGTCCGCACCGCGGCGGCCGGCGGCAATCACGGTATGCGCCGCCTCGATCTCCCACTCGCGGTCGCCCTGCCGCAGCTCCACGCCGCAGCAGACTCCGTTTTCGATGCGCACTCCGGTGCACTCCGTGCGGAACAGCATCTCGACGCCGCGGCCGAGCAGATCCTGCTCAATCGCATAGTAAATCTCCTGCGCCTTCTCCGTGCCGAGGTGGCGGATCGGGCAGTCCACCAGCCGCAGTCC
>URYX01000150.1 GCA_900552225.1 uncultured Oscillospiraceae bacterium
CGCCGTGCTCATTCAGAACGGCTGGCAGGCGGCCATGATGGCGCCGACCGAGATTTTGGCGGAGCAGCATGCCCGTTCGCTCGGGCGGCTGCTGGCGCCGCTCGGCATCGAGGTGGGACTGCTGACCGCCTCGCGTCCCGCCGCTGAGAAGCGGCGCACCCGCGAGGCTCTGGCGGACGGAACACTTTCGTTTGTGGTAGGAACGCAGGCACTGCTCTCTCAGGCGGTGAGCTTTGCGCGTCTCGGACTGGTCATCACGGATGAGCAGCATCGGTTCGGGGTGGCGCAGCGCGCGGCCCTGGCCGCCAAGGGCACCGACCCGCACCTGCTGGTCATGTCCGCCACGCCCATTCCGCGCACACTGGCACTGATTCTGTACGGCGATTTGGATGTTTCCACCCTGCGGGAGCTGCCGCCTGGGCGGCAGCCGATCGCCACCTACGCCGTCGGCAGCGATAAGCGGGAGCGGGCCTACCGCTATGTACGGAAATTTGTTGCGGAGGGACGGCAGGCCTACGTGGTCTGCCCCCTGGTGGAGCAGACCGAGGAGGCGGAGGAGACCGAGACGCTGGCGGCGGCCGTCGATTATGTGGAGACGCTGCGTACCGGAGTGCTGGCCGGGCTGCGGATCGGGCTGCTGCACGGGAAGCTGAAGCCTGCGGAGAAGGAGCGGGTGATGGGGGCCTTTGCCCGCGGTGAGCTGGATGTGCTGGTGGCCACCACGGTGATCGAGGTCGGTGTGGATGTCCCCAACGCCGTGATTATTGTGATCGAAAACGCCGAACGGTTCGGGCTGGCGCAGCTGCATCAGCTGCGCGGACGGGTCGGACGCGGAAGCTATGCCTCCACCTGCATTCTGATTTCGGACGGCCAGGGTGAGGATACGGCGGTCCGGCTCCGGGCACTCTGCCGGACACAGGACGGCTTTGAAATTGCGGAGGAGGATCTGAAGCTGCGCGGGCCGGGCGACTTTTTCGGCCGGGAGCAGCACGGACTGCCCTCGCTGCGGTTGTCCTCGCTGAGCGGCGATATGCGGCTGGTGGAGGAGGCGCGGGCGGCAGCCGAGACTGCCTTCGCGTCCCTGACCGCGTCGGTGCCGGAGTATGCGGCCCTCGGTGAGGAGGTGCGGCGGCTTTGGGAGCGTGTCGGAGATTACGGGCTCAACTGATGCCGGATTTTGACAGCTTTTCCGTGTGTTTTCGGTTGCCCTGACGAAAAATATGTGGTATACTGAATCTTAACGGTGCGCCTATGCCGGAAGCGGCAGAACCGACCGATGGATGGAGTTTCAAAAGTGGGGAGGGAGATTGTTGGTTTTCTCCGAGCTCAATTTTCTATATGTGCTGTTTCCGCTCTGCATGGCGCTGTACCTGCTGTCGCGCTCGCTGCAGGGCAAAAACGCGGTGCTGCTGCTGTTTTCCCTGATTTTTTACGCCTGGGGGGAGCCCGCGTATGTGCTGCTGCTGGTGGGCATGGCTCTGGCCGACTGGATTTTGGCAATCGGCATCGGAAGGACGCGCGGTACGGGCCGGGATAAGCTCTTTCTGGTGCTGGCCTGTGCCGTCAACCTCGGACTGATCGGCTTTTTCAAGTATACGAATTTTTTTGCGGATACTCTGTACGGCCTGTTCGGTAAGCCCTCTCCCGTAGCGGAAATCATGCTCCCGATCGGCATCTCGTTTTATACCTTTCAGCTGCTGTCCTATGTGGTGGATGTGTACCGCGGAGAGGTGCAGCCGCAGCGTCGCTTTTGGATTCTGCTGCTGTATGCCAGCCTGTTCCATCAGTGCATCGCGGGACCGATCGTGCGGTATGCGGATGTGGAGCAGGAGCTGCTGCACCGGGAGACCAACCCGTCCGAGGTCTCGGCCGGCGTTACCCGGTTTACGGTGGGCCTGGCCAAAAAGACGATGCTGGCCAATGTCTGCGAGCAGCTGATTCAGGCGCTGCTCGGGAAGGAAATGACGGCGGAGACGCTGTCCCATGCGGACGGGGCGGCGCTGTGGGTCGCCATGCTTGCGTTCTCGCTGCAGATTTATCTGGACTTTTCCGCCTATTCCGATATGGCCATCGGCATGGGGCAGATGGTGGGACTTCATTATAAGGAAAACTTCAACTATCCCTATATTTCCCGCTCCATCACGGATTTTTGGCGGCGCTGGCACATCTCCCTGAGTACGTTTTTCCGCGACTATGTATATATCCCGCTCGGCGGCAACCGTAAGGGCCTGCCGCGGCAGATTTTCAATCTGCTGATTGTGTGGCTTCTGACCGGCCTGTGGCATGGAGCCAGCTGGAATTTTGTGCTGTGGGGGCTGTATTTCTTTGTGTTCCTGGTGTTGGAGAAGCTGTTCCTCGGGCGTCTGCTGCAGAAGCTGCCCGCCGTGATCTCCTGGGTCTACAGTATGTTTGTGGTGTTCTGCGGCTGGGGATTGTTCAAATTTGAGAATTTCGATCAGCTGAAGGCGGTGGCCGGCGGTATGGTCGGTCTGAACGGCAACTACTGGACGGGGCCGGAAACCAATACCGTGATTCTCAACTATCTGTTTTTCCTGATTGCGGCACTGATAGCGGTGACACCGCTTGCGCGCAATCTCAACCGGCTGTGCTTCCGGCTGTCGCTGGAAAACCGCACGGCGGCGGTCGTGTACCGCACGGTACAGGTGCTGGGGCCGGTGCTGTTGCTGGTGCTGTCCACCATGATGCTGGTCGGCAACACGGTCAACCCGTTTTTGTATACCAAATTCTGAGAAGGGAGGCAATATCCGATGGCCAAGCATGTGCGGAAACGCGGCGGACTGCATTTGTCTCCGCGGCTGCGTGAGCAGGAAGCCGCCCTTCGGCAGGAACGGCCGGAGCTGCAGCCGGAGGGCGGTGCTGACCGCGGGGCGCGGTACCATGTCGCCAAGACGCGGCTGTTTGCGGCGGTGATGGCGGGCATCTCCGTTATCACCTGGATTTTGCCGCTGCGTCCGACCCATTCGGATATGGAGCAGCGGGACCTGGCCCGCTTTCCGGAATTTTCGTGGCAGGCGCTGATCAGCGGCGACTATTTTGACGGGATTTCCCTGTGGTTTTCGGATACGTTCCCGGCGCGCGAGAGCCTAATCCGTGCCCGCGGCTCGTGGGAAAAGCTCTACGGACTGCATTCAATGAAAATTTACGGGCCGAATACTCCGGGCGGTGACGTGATTCCGGATGCCTCCACGGCTCCGAGCCATGCCACGCTCCCCTCCATCGATTACTCCGCAACCACAACAGGTACCTCCGACAGCTCCGGCACGGGAAGCACCGGCACCTCCTCCGCAGGCAGCACCGCGAGTACGGCACCGCTGCCGACCCGCCCGACCAACGTGCCGGGCGACGGGCAGATTACGGAGCTCGGCAATATCCTGGTGGTCGGCAACCGGGCCTATGAGTATTACAATTTTTCCAAGGGGACGGCGGACTCCTACATTGCCGCTATCAACCATGCCGCACAGACGCTGTCCGGACGCGCCGTAGTGTACGATATGATCGTACCGACCAGTACAGACGTGATGCTGCCGGAGGAAATCCGTCAGCAGATCAACTGCTCGGATCAGAAGCGCGCCATCAATTATATGTACAGCGGGCTTTCCGGCGCCTATGCCATTCCGGTGCAGGACACGCTGCGGCAGCATAACAACGAATACCTGTATTTCTACACCGACCATCACTGGACGTCGCTCGGTGCTTACTATGCCTACGAAAAATTCATGACCATGAAGGGCATTACACCGCACGCGCTGACCGATTATAAGACGGAAACCTTTGACGGCTTCCTCGGCTCGTTCTATGCCTCAACGCAGGATGCGGGGCTGAAAACCAATGAGGATACGGTCTATGCCTACCGCCCGCTTGCGGATGCGGACATGTATTTTGAGAACAGCAGCGGCGAGCGCACCGATTGGCCGGTTATCATGGATGTGAGCAGCTGGTCGGCACGGTATAAGTACAACACCTTTATCGGCGGAGACAACGCGTTTACCTGCATTCGGAATCATGACCTGTCCGACGGCAGCTCCATCATCGTGGTCAAGGAGTCGTTCGGCAATGCCTTTGTCCCGTTTTTGGCGGATCACTACGAGACGGTGTATGTGGTGGATTATCGCTACTATGAGGCCATGAGTCTGCAGCAGCTGGTGCAGACCACCGGTGCGCGTGAGGTGCTGTTCCTCAACAATATCAGTGCCACCCGTAATGAGGCGCTGGTCGGCTATATCGGAGATTTGGTGACGCGGTAGGCTCGGGCCTGCCGCCGAGGGCATTGCAGGAGGGCGCACTGCGCATATCCGCGGGGCCCGGAGCCTATGAGGGGAGCAAAAGCAATGGTACTCACGGATATCGGCACGGTACGGGGTCTGCTCGAAAAGCACGGCTTCCGGTTCTCCAAGGCTCTCGGACAGAATTTTCTCATTAACCCGACGGTCTGCCCGCGCATGGCGGAGGCCTGCGGCATCGGCCGCGACGGCGGAGTGCTGGAGATTGGCCCCGGCTTCGGGGTGCTGACCGCCGAGCTTGCGCGGCGCGCGGGCAAGGTGGTGGCGGTGGAGCTGGACGAGCGGCTGCCGCCGATTCTGCGGGAGACGCTGGCGGAATTCGACAATGTGACGGTGATCTCCGGCGATGCCATGAAGCTGGATCTATCCGCGCTCCTGAAGGAGCAGATGGGCGACCGACCGGTCGCCGTGTGCGCCAATCTCCCGTATTATATTACCCTGTCTCTTATACACATCTGACG
>URYX01000151.1 GCA_900552225.1 uncultured Oscillospiraceae bacterium
AATGTCAACCCTTTTACGCCGGATTTTACATCAGACAAGCTGTAAAAAGTGTGACAGAACCAGGAGCTCCTTCCGGACAGGGCAGCGGCTCTCCGACGGCCTTGTCTATGACTTGGTGCCGATGAACAGCAGGTGGTTGCTGTGCCCGAGCATCTCCGGCTTTTCACAGGTATACCAATGATAGCGTAAAAACTGTCGGTAATCCTCCTCGTTCAAAGCGTTGATACGGTCGGCCATCAGCTCGCTGACACCGTCCGAGGCCACCTCGTGCCGTATGGCAATACCGCCGCGCCGCAGCATGTCCCGGCACTGGTCGAGTGTGAAGAAAACAAACGGAAAATCCTCGACCTTGAAGGTCTCGTGGTCATAGCTGTTTCCCGAAAAGTAAGCGGCATTATAGGCAAACTCCGTGAGGATGACCATATCGTTTTGAATGAAGGCAAAAAACAGGGCACCGCCCGGCTTGCACACACGCCTGGCCTCGGCAATACAGCGCTGCCGGTCCTCCTCACGGTGCAGATGATACAGCGGGCCGCACAGCAGTACCGCGTCAAAACTGTTGTCGGCATAGGCTGACAGCTCCCGCGCGTCACCCTGCCGCAGTGTCACCGGATCCTCCGCACGAAGCTGCCGGCGAAAGGCCTCCACATTGGCGGGAGACAGCTCCAGCGCCTCTACCGTATAGCCCTTGCGGGCAAAGTACAGGCTGTTGTAGGCTCCGGCCCCGCCCCAATATCCAGCAGACGGCCGCCGGCCGGCAGATACCGTTCAATATAATGTACGGTGGTCAGGAATTCCACCTGAGCCGCCTTGGAGGCAAACAGGCGTGTCTCCTCCCGAAACAGCGATCTGCTCGGTCTCGTCCGAAATAGTACGCAGTGCTTCAAAATCCACGGGATAACCTCCTTGGCGTGCCGTATCTGAGAACAGGCTTCCGTTAAAAGCTCATCCAGGCGGCGGCCGATGCATCGGAGGGCATCCGCCAATCGCCGCGCGGCGACAGCGAAACGCTGCCGACCCGCGGTCCGTCCGGCAGGCAGGAGCGCTTGAACTGCTGCGCAAAGAAGCGGCGCAGGAAGGTCTGCTGCCAGTGGCGGATGACCTCCGGCGTGTAGCGCCCGGCAAAGGCCAGCTGTGCCAGGCGTTCCACCTTGCGCGGCGGGAATCCGAAGCGCAGCGTGTAATAGAGAAAGAAATCGTGCAGCTCATAGGGCCCGACCAGATCCTCGGTTTTCTGGGAAATTCTGCCGTCCTCCGGCGGCAGCAGCTCCGGGCTGACCGGTGTGTCCAAAATGTCGCGCAGCGCCTGACGGTAAGCCCCGCCGAGCCGGTCGGCCTCATAAGCAACCAGATACCGCACCAGCGTTTTCGGCACGGAGACGTTGACCCCATACATGGACATATGGTCACCGTTATAGGTAGCCCAGCCGAGCGCCAGCTCCGACAGATCGCCGGTGCCGATGACCAGTCCGCCGAAACGGTTGGCCAAATCCATCAGTACCTGCGTGCGCTCGCGCGCCTGTGCATTTTCATAGGTCACGTCGTGCGCTCCCTCATGGGCGATGTCGTGCAGGTGCTGTGTGACCGCCGCCTGAATGTCGATCTCGTGCAGGCTGCAGCCGGCGGCCTCGGCCAGCAGCAGCGCGTTGCTTTTGGTGCGGCCGGTGGTGCCGTAGCAGGGCATGGTGACGGCATGCAGGTCGGTGCGCGGCCGGCCGATACGGTCAAAGGCGCGCAGCGCCACCAGCAGTGCCAGCGCGGAATCGAGTCCGCCCGAGAGTCCGATGACGGCGGAGGCCCCCGTGTGGCGCAGGCGCTTGGCCAGCCCGAGTGCCTGCACGGTGAGAATCTCCTCGCACCGCTCCTGCCGCACCTCCTCCCGTGCCGGAACAAAGGGTAGCGGCTCAAAGGTGCGTGTCAGCTCAAGCGGGCGCAGCGGCAGCTCAAACTCCGTGACGGGCCAGGTGCCCTCATTGCGGAAGGTGGTAAGGCGGCGGCGGTCGTACAGCAGCCGCTCCAGATCCACCTCGCTGTAGGTAATCCCGGTGGTGAAGCGCTGTCCCTCCTGCAGCAGCACGCCATTTTCCGCAATAAGACGGTGTCCGCCGAATACGAGGTCGGTGGTGGATTCTCCCTCGCCCGCGCTGGCGTAGACATAGGCCGCCGTCAGCCGCGCCGACTGAGACAGCACCAGGTCGCGGCGGTAGACCGCCTTGCCGATGCTTTCGTCGCTGGCGGACAGGTTGGCGATGACGGTTGCTCCCGCCTTGGCCAATGCGCCGGACGGCGGCTCTGCCACCCACATATCCTCGCACAGCTCGACACCGAGGCAGAAGGAGGGCATGGTGCGGCAGGAAAACAGCTGCCGCGCCCCGAGCAGAGTGGACTGTCCGGCAAAACGGAACGGACGCACCGTGCCGTCGTCGGGCGCGAAATGCCGCGCCTCGTAATATTCCGCATAGTTCGGAAGGTTCGTTTTGGGAACAAGCCCGAGCAGACGGCCGCGCTGGCAGACGGCGGCGCAGTTGTATAGGGAGGCGCCGGCTGCAACCGGCAGCCCGATGAGCAGCAGCGTATCGCAGTCGGCCGTGCGGCCGAGCAGGTCGGCCAGAGCCTGCTCGGCGGCCTGCAGCAGCGTCGGCTGCAGAAACAGGTCGCCGCAGGTATAGCCGGTCAGGCACAGCTCGGGAAAAACGAGCAGTGCCGTGTCGGCCGGGGCCTTTTCAATCTCCTGCCGTATCTGCTCGGCATTGTAGGAGCAGTCGGCCACCCGAATCTCCGGGGTGGCGGCGGCAACGCGCAAAAAACCGTCTTGCATATCCATTCTCCTTTGCATTCACGCCGCTTCCCTCCGAGAGGAAAACGGCGTGAGAAAAAATAGGGGACAGGGCAGCCGCGGCACCGTCAGATGGGGCAGGCGGTGACCATGGCTTGCCAGGCGTTGTAGTTGAAATTCGTGCTCTCGGCATCCTCCGGCAGCGGAACAAACGGCAGCCGGGTCTCCTCGAGCTCGGGCAGCGATTCCACACGCCCCTCGACATAGTCGAGCACGCGCCGTGCCGCGCTCTGCGCCCGTGCCTCGGCACCGCCGAGCCGGATATCCTGTACCTCGAAGCCAAACGGCTTGTTTTCGGTAAACCACTGCGTCTCCACGGCATCCTTGAACGCGTGAATGCGGCGCGCAATTTCGGGAAGCGTGTCGGAGGCAAGCGCACGGAGCGTCTCCCGGTCGCCCGCGCGGTAGGCCTCCGTCAGCTGCACGCCGACCTCGGCCTTCAGCGCCAGCACATCGGCCAGACGGGCCATGGTCTCAAACATATAAGCGTATGCACCGCCCTTGTCGGCAATGGTGTGCAGCCGCTCGGCCTGTGCGGTATAATAGGCATTATACCCGGGACGCACGTGTTTATCCGTCAGACCGAGCAGGGGATCCTGGTACAGCAGATGCTTGGAAATGTTGGAAATGCGGTTCCGGTCGGGATCCAGCGGAACGTCCAGATCGTTCAGCGCCAGGAAGTCCTGCAGGTCACCGCCGGTGCAGGTCCTGAACCGCCGCGCCAGCTCCTCCTCCGTAAAATCGGGGGCATAGCTGCATTCGGCAAAGAGCTGTACGACCGGGTGCACCGAGAACAGACTGGCCTCTGCGCCGTTGTCGCCCCACATGGTGACGAAGGCCTCGCGGCCGCCCTCCCGGTAGAAGATATCGAGCGCCATGGGGCTGACCTGCATGCTGTGCCCGACACGCGGAGCAAATCCGCTCCACTTCCACGCGCCGCCCGCAAACAGCATCCGGTTGTTTTTGAACTGCATGTGATTGCGGCAGGAATGCTCATAGATTTCGGGCTTCATGGAATAATAATCCCAGTAGACCAGATCCACGCCGGCGGGGACCCGCTCCAGAATCTCCTCCGGAATCTTGACATCGTAATAGGCACCGTTGCTGACCAGCTTGAAGAACATGTCGCTCCAGATCATCGGCTGGAAGTCGTATTTTCGGCAGATGTCCACCACCTTGTTGAGATGGCCGCAGATGATGTCGAAATAGTCGGGCGTGCCGTGTGTGTTGCGGTATTTGCCGCGTCCCAGGTTTTCCGCCTCGTCCATGCCGATGTGGATGCGCTTGCTGCGGAAGCCGGCCCGGCAGGCCTTGATCATCTCCTCGATCAGGCGGTAGGTATCCGGATGATCGACCAGCAGGATATCGTCGATGTCCCGGATGTAATCGTACTGATGCCACCATCGCAGCGCGGCATTCAGGTGCGCCAGCGTCTGGATGCAGGGGATTACCTCGATGCCGTAGGCATAGGCGTAATCGTCGATTTCCCGCAGCTCCTCGGCCGTAAAGCGTCCGCGCATATAGCCGAAATAGGGATTGTTTCCGATCTCATAGGTGTCCTCGGTGTACAGCATGAGGGTATTGAGTCCCATCAGGGCCAGCTGACGGATATATCCCTTGATAAACGGAAGCTTGGGGACGGCGTTGCGGGAGCAGTCCACCATGGCTCCGTTCAGTGTAAACCGCGGGCTCTGGCTCAGCGAATAGCTCTCCTCGTCCCGCTCGGCGGCCAGTCCGAGCGCGCGGAACAGTGCCGCCTTTTCGGAATACCGGATGGACAGGGTGTCGGGAGTTTTGTTGATCACAAGGCCGCTAACGGTCGGATCCTGCACGGCGCGCAGCACGGCGCCGTCCTCGGAAAGCGTAATGGGAAGCTGTCGGACAAGCTCGGCCACCTGCGGCTGAGCTTCTAAGGAACGGGGAGAT
>URYX01000152.1 GCA_900552225.1 uncultured Oscillospiraceae bacterium
GGCGGTGATGCCGGTCATCGGCTGGAACCAGTGGGTATAGTGGGTGGCCCCCTTCTCGATGGCCCAGTCCTTCATGGCGTTGGCCACCACGCTGGCGACCGCGGGATCCAGCTTTTTGCCGATCTGCATGGTGCGCTTCAGGGCCCGGTAGGTCTCCTTGGGGAGGCGCTCCCGCATGACCTGATCGTTGAATACCATACTCCCGAACAGCTCCGCAACCTTTTCCATTGCTTTTTCTCTCCTGTCTGTGTTCCCCCGGCGGGGGCTTTGCCGTATACTCGGCCGTGAGGCTTCCGTTCCATTCGGATTCCAGTATAGCGTGTTCCGGGGGATTTGTCAATTGTCGGCCTTTGCTTTGTCTACCCGATGCGGCTGACCAGCAGCTGCAGCTCGCCCTCCCACAGGGCGGGGAGGCCCGCCGGGAGGAAGAAGCTTCCGCCTTTGCGGACGGGCAGCGTCACATCTCCGCTGCGCAGGGTGCCTTCTCCGCGCAAGCAGACAAAAGACGTAAAACTTTCCGGACAAATGTAGTGAAAAGTACTTGTCATATCCCAGAGCTCTGTGGTAAAATAGGCATACGATGCCAGCGAACGGATGCGGGCACCGTCCGTTTCTCTTACGGCACCCACGGCGCCGCAGGGGCGCGTGACGGGAGCCAGCGAGGTGACGGCCGTTCCCTGTTCGACGTGCAGGGCCCGCGGCTTGCCGTCCGGACCGAGCCGGCCGTAGTCGGACAGGCGGTAGGTAATGTTGGAATTCTGCTGCACCTCGGCAATCAGGATGCCGGCGCCGATGGCGTGCAGGGTGCCCGCCTCGATGAAGAACAGATCGCCCGGATGCACGGGTACAAAGCGGCACACCTCCGGCAGACGGTCGGAGGCAAGCGCCTCCCGCAGCTCCTCCCGCGTCAGGGTGCGGTTGACGCCGTAGACGAGGGCAGCCCCGGGATCGCAGTCCACGACATACCACATTTCGGTTTTGCCGTAGGAATTTTCATGGGCCAGGGCATAGGCGTCGTCGGGATGCACCTGAACGGACAGGCGGTCCCTGGCATCGATCAGCTTGATGAGCATGGGAAAGCGGTCGAAGGAGGCGCAGCTCTGTCCGAGTGCCTCCGTTCCCCAGTGCTGCAGGACCTCGGTCAGGGTTTGTCCGGCGGCCTCCCCGTTCCGGATGCGGCACGGGCCGTCGGGATGGCAGGAGAGCATCCACCCCTCGGCGGTGCGTTCTCCCTCTCCGATGCCGTATTCGGTCTGCAGGCGGGTGCCGCCCCACAGATAATCCTTGACGGCGGGTGTCAGTGAGAGCAGATAGGGCTTCATATCCGATAACCTCCTTAGCGGGCGGACGGAGACCGTAACCGCCGCGGTATCTTGGACCGGGGGAGCACCCCGGGCATGTCCACCCTTCAGTATAGCATGCCGGCGGGAAAATCACAAGAAAAAAGAGGGAAATTTGCTTTTGATACAGTTATATACAGAAGAAAACGACCAAAAATAACAGAATGCTTGACCGAACACAGGAGGAGATGGAATGAAACGGTTTCCGGGAGGAGTGCACCCCGCCGGACATAAGCGGGAGACTCAGGATTGCGAAATCGTGCCGCTGCGTGCGGGGGCGGAGCTTGTGTACCCGCTGCAGCAGCACATCGGCGTGCCCGCCGTGCCGGCGGTGGCCGCGGGAGATACCGTCCGGAAGGGGCAGTGTCTGGCGGCTGCGGCGGAGGGCAAGCTCTCCGTGCCGATTCACAGCGCGGTTTCGGGGACGGTGCGGGAGATTGCCGAGCGGGATACGGTCGGCGGCGGACGGCAGCGGTGCATTGTCGTGGAAAACGACGGGCAGGAGACGTGGGCGGACGGTATCGGAGCCGAGCGGGACACGGACGGCCTGACGGAGGAGGAGATTCTCCGTGCCATCGGTGCGGCAGGCCTGGTGGGGCTCGGCGGTGCCGGATTCCCGACGGAGGCCAAGCTGCGCAAGGCGCGGGAGACCTCGATCGATCGGATTATTTTCAACGGAGCAGAGTGTGAGCCGTATCTGACGGACGATTACCGGCTGATGCTCGAGCGGGCGCCCGAGCTGATTGCGGGGGTCTTGCTGTGGATGCGGCTGTTCCCCGGGGCGCAGGCGGTAATCGGTGTGGAGGACAATAAGCCGGAGGCCGTCCGTGCGCTGCGGCAGGCGGCGGAGGGTACCGCCGTCCGTGTGGCGGCACTGCCGACCCGTTATCCGCAGGGGAGCGAGCGCTCGCTGATCTATGCGCTGACCGGACGGAAGCTCACGGCGCCGCTGCTGCCGCCGGATGTCGGCTGCGTGGTGCAGAATGTGGCCACCGTGCTGGCCGGCTATGCGGCGGTGCGGTACGGTAGACCGCTGCTGACGCGCACCATGACGGTGGCGGGAGATGCGGTGGCGCGGCCGGGCAACTTCGAGGTGCCGCTCGGCATGTCGTATGCCGAGGTGCTGGAGGCGGCGGGCGGCCTGTCCGCGGAGGCGGAAAAGCTGGTGTCCGGCGGCCCGATGACCGGTACGGCGCTGCTGACGGCGGAGGTGCCGGTCACCAAGACCTCGTCGGCGCTGCTGGCGTTCCGGCGGGATCCGGTGGCGGCCGCCCCGACGACCGCCTGCATCCGATGCGGGCACTGCCTCACGGTATGTCCGGCGGGACTGATGCCGCAGAAGCTGGTGCAGTGTGTGGAGCGGGGCGATCTGGAGGGGTATGAGCGGCTCGGCGGGCTTGCCTGCGTGGCGTGCGGCGCCTGCAGCTACGGCTGTCCGGCGCGGATCCCGCTGACCCAGGCGTTCCGGTATGCCCGGCAGGAGATCGGCGCACGCCGCAGAAAGGGGGCCGTCAAGGCATGAGTACACTTTACCATACCTCGTCGTCCCCGCACATCCGTGCGGGACGGCAGACATCGGATATCATGCGGGACGTACTGCTGGCGTTGCTGCCGGCCTGCGGTGTCGGCATCTGGGTGTTCGGCGTGCGGGCCCTGTGGATTCTGCTGGTCAGTGTGGCGGCCTGCGTGTTGTCGGAGCTGCTGTTTGAATGGGGCACCGGGCGGCCGATTACGGTGGCGGACGGCAGTGCCGCGGTCACCGGTGTACTGCTGGCTCTGAATCTGCCGGCTACCGTGCCGCTGTGGCTGCCGGCTCTCGGCGGGGTGTTTGCCGTGGTGCTGGTCAAGCAGCTGTTCGGCGGCATCGGCAAGAATTTCATGAATCCGGCGCTGGCGGCGCGCTGCTTTCTGCTGCTGTCCTTCGGCGCGCT
This sequence comes from uncultured Oscillospiraceae bacterium, assembly GCA_900552225.1. GTDB lineage: Bacteria > Bacillota > Clostridia > Oscillospirales > Acutalibacteraceae > UMGS1487. The sequence goes on from URYX01000152.1 coordinate 3,272, forward strand.
GATGGGAAGCTATCCCGCGGTGGACGGGGTGTCCTCGGCCACGCCGCTGGCGGCGCTGAAGGCGGGAGAATCGGTGGACTGGGTGCTGCTGCTGATCGGGCGCCATTCCGGCTGCATCGGGGAGACCTCGGCGGCCGCGCTGCTGCTCGGCGGCGTATACTTGGTGGTGCGGCGCGTGATTTCGCCGCAGATTCCGCTCATTTATATCGGCTCCATGCTCGGCTTTGCCGTGCTGTTCCGTCTGCTCGGCGGCAGCGGTATGCCGGATGCGGAATACCTGCTCGGACAGCTGCTCGGCGGCGGCCTCATGATCGGAGCCGTCTTTATGGCGACCGACTACGTGACCTGTCCGATCACGCCGTGGGGCAGGGTGCTGTATGCCCTGCTGCTCGGCCTGCTGACGGCGCTGTTTCGCGTGGTCGGCAAGACGCCGGAGGGCGTGTCCTACGCCATCATTCTCGGAAATATTGCCGCTCCGCTGCTGGAGAGGCTCACCTTGCCGAAGCCGTTCGGCAGTCAGGAGGCGATCCGATGAAATCCAGGGCCTTTTGGCGCGGCGTGCTGACGCTGCTCTGCATCACGGTGGCCGCGGGCGCGCTGCTGTCCTTTGTGTATGAGGTGACCAAGGAGCCGATTGCCCGCGCGGAGACGGCCGCCCGGGCGGAGGCTTACCGCAATGTCTATCCCGGCGCGGCGGACTTTGCGGAGATCGAGGACGGGGAGGCCAGGCTGGCCGCCGCGGCCGCGGCCCTGCCCGAGGCGGGCTATGCCCGCGTGACGGTGAGCGACGCGCTCGCCGTGCTCGATGAAAACGGAGCCGTGGTCGGCTATGTGCTCAGCGCCACCTCCCCGAACGGGTATGCCGGAGACGTCAAAATTGCGCTCGGGGTGGCGGCGGACGGAACGATCTGCGGCTTTGAGCCGCTGGCGCACAGCGAATCGCCCGGCTACGGCGCCCGCTGCGATGAGGAGGCCTACCGCGCCTCCTTTGCCGGGAAAACCGAGGCGGCGCAGATCGACGGAATCAGCGGAGCGACGTATACCACCGAGGCGATCCGCGAGGCGGTCGGCGCGGCTCTGTATACGGTGACACATTTTCTGACGGAGTAAGGAGGGATGACTTGTGGGTCGAATTCGGGAGAGATTATATAACGGAATCATCCGGGAAAATCCCACCTTTGTGCTGATGCTCGGTATGTGCCCGACGCTGGCGGTGACGGGACAGGCGATGAACGGCCTCGGGATGGGACTGTGTACCACGGCGGTGCTGGCGCTGTCCAATGCCATGATTTCCTGCCTGCGCAAGCGCATCCCCGACACGGTGCGTATGCCGTCCTATATCGTCATTGTCGCCACCTTCGTGACGGTGGTGCAGCTGCTGATGCAGGCGTATTTCAAAACGCTGTACGATGCGCTCGGCATCTATATCCCGCTGATTGTGGTGAACTGCATCATCCTGGGGCGGGCGGAGGCCTATGC
>URYX01000153.1 GCA_900552225.1 uncultured Oscillospiraceae bacterium
CCTTCAAGGCTAACGCCGGTAAAGAACCCGGGAAACGGCGGCAGAGAACCCGCCCGTCCGCCGAAGCCTCCGGGCCGGTTCTCGGCCTCTCCATATCTCACGTTTTACTTTGCTGCTCCTGCAGCACTTTGACATAAGGACTGTCCTGAATCAATCCGTTCATCTCTGCGCGATAGGTCTCGATCAGAGACTGCGGTGTGCCGAGGCCGTCCTCAAAGTCCACCGCCAGCTGCATAAAGGAATAGAACAGTCCGACACGCGACCCCATATAGGAAACACGATCGCCGGTCATGATATTCACATACACGTCCACCGACGTTTCATCGGAGAACAGCTCCTCGCCGCGGGCCCGGATGGCCTGCTCCTTGCTCTGGTTGTCATCGTAGGCATACAGCGCCGCATAGCAGATCAGCGCGCGCTCGGCCTCCTCCTCGGAAACGGAGGCGGGGATAAAGCACGGAGAGGTGCCCGGCGTCGGATCCATGTAGTGATCCATCGTCTCGCCGCGCGGGAAGTACGTCAGGCCCCAATCGTTCTCAAAGCCCTGCTCCAGCGCCTTATCGCGCACCATTTCCACGATCCATTCCTCGCAGAGCAGCAGCCCGATCTCGCCGGACGGCAGCATGCTGACGGCATTTTCATAGCCTATGTACGCAATGGATTTATCGGTATTCAGCATATCGTTAAAGGCTGCCATGCCCTCGAGCGAGGCCGCCGAGCCGAGCGCCAGCGTGGGCATACCGTCCGCGCCGTAATCCACCAGCGAGCCGCCGGCTGCGGCAATGCAGCCCCACAGCATGACGTCGCGGCAGGAATACGCCGCTCCGTATACCTCGGTGTCGCCGTCCGCATCCAGTGTCGTCATGGCGCGGGCATATTCGGCAAAGGTGTTCAGCGTCCACGCGCCGCCCTCGGCAATCAGCCGGTTGGGATCCTTGAGCCCGGCCGCCGCCAGGGTTTTCCGGTTATACAGGCAGCCGAAATTCATCGTCCCCGTGTTGCGGAGGAACCCGTATACCGCGCTCCCCCAGGTGGATTCCCGGTAGCAGGGCAGATCCCAGGTGCCGTCCGCAAAATCGATGCCGGCCTTCTGCGCCGCCGCACCGATGTCCCGTACCGCTCCGGCACCGATCCAGTCCGCCAGATAGGCCCAGTTGCCGACGCAGATATCCCCGAACTTCTGATTGCTGAGGATATAGGTGGCCATGTTGCTCCAATAGTTGTCGGCATCGATCTGCTTGAATTCCACGTGCACGTTCCAGTTTTTCTCCATGGCGGCCCGGTGAGCCAGCACCCGATCGCCTTCCGCGCTGCTGCCCGGTTCCGGCTCGGTTTTGTAGGGTGTGGCGATAACGACGGTTGCTCCGCCGAAATCGTACTTGCCCTCCGGGATGACCGCTTCCACTTCCGTTTTCACGGTGCCCGCGGTCCCCGCCGAGGACGGCGACGACGTACCCGAGGTTTCTCCGGTCTTGCCGCTGCATCCTGACAGCGACGCGCCGATCAGGGCGGCGCACAGCGCGCCTGACAGCCAACGTACCTTCTTGTTCATTGTAAAACTCCCCTTAAATATATTTCCGTCCGGCACCGAGCCCTCCGGTGCGGGCTCAAGTGCCGAATCAGGAACCATAGAATAGCCCGCGTCTCCGCAAAAGCGCGAAGGCGCGTCCGCTCACTCCGCCTGCAGCCTTCCCCTCACAGACTCCTCTCCTTTTCCCGGGATGCATCCGCGGCGACGCGGCATTTTTTGCGGTATTCCGAAGGCGATACTCCGAACGCCAGCGTGAACGCCCGCACAAAATTGGAATTGCTGAAAAATCCGCATTCCTCCGAAACGGTAATGATTTTTTCGTCGGTATGCCGCAGCAGGTAGGTGGCGTGCTGCAGGCGAAGCTGCAGCAGATACTCCATCGGCGGCATACCGTACATACGGTGAAACACCGCGCTGAAATTGGAAACACTCATATTGGCGGTTCTGGCCAGATCGGCCAGCAGCACCTTGGTGCTGAAATTATCCTGCATATACTGCACGGCGGCAATCAGCCGGCGCGGCGGCAGCGGCGCACGGAGCGCCAGGTCCTCCGCGGCCGGCACCTGCAGCAGCGCGGTCATCTGCCACAGCAGGCTGAGCGCGGCAATGTCGCCGTCCTCCCGCCCGCGCAGCACCTCCCATGCCTCCGACAGGGCATGCAGCTTTTCGCAGAGCTCCGGATCCGTCCACACATGCGTACCGGATGCCAGCCGGCGCCATACCTCCAGCGCCCGGTCTCCCGGCATTCCGGGGCACACGGTCTCCAGGACCCGTCCGTCGATCACCAGCACATGCAGCTTCCAGATATCCGAGCCGGTAAAGCTCCAGATTTCCGAAAGAGGCGAGACCCAAAAGCAGGGAGCCGATGCCGCACACAGGATTCCGTTGCGCAATACCGAGCCGTCTCCCTGCCGCACCTCGGCCAGCACATAGGCGGCGCTGTCCCGCAGGGAGGCACGGTCCGCCATCGCGCGTACCTCGACACGCTCACGGGTCATTCCTTTCAGGGTCAGTGTTTTCATCAAAGCCACAAACCCGAACAGCATGCTCTCCTTCTTCCTTTCTGTGAAATCGGTTTCTATCCGGCCGACAGATATCGGCCGGAGAACCCGCACCCGGCCGCCGACTCACTTCGCCGGAGCGTCGGCTGACGGATGGCTCCGCCGGATTTTGGACGGCCGGAGCTGTTTCCGACTCCTGCCCCGGCATTTTTCGCGGCTCCGAGCCCGGATTGCCGCAATAGCAACCGATTTCTATCGTCAATCCACAACTCCCTGCGGCTGATAATGTTGTTTATTGTATCACGGATTTGGCAATATTTCTTCTTGCATGTTCTTAATTTATCACTATATCTTATAAATGTCAAGAGGCTTTTCGTCAAATACCAATTTTTTGTGGTTTTTCCAAAAAGCCTGTTTGTCTATTTTCGCCAATCCGCTTTCGTGATTTTTCACGACATCCCGAAAGCGCTCGGAAAGAAATCGTTTTCTTTTGGAATGAAGACGAACCGCTGCCTCTGTGGCCCACGCAGCGACAGCCCGCGGTCGTGCGATGCCTCCCGGTGCAGTCCGGTACCGTCCGGCTTCCACCGATACATCCTGCCCCGTTAGCCGACCGCCATCCGACACGAAAAGCCGCCGGTCCGAACGGCAGTCCGCCGCAGCTGCACAGGCTAAAGCCGCGTCCCACCGTCCATGCCGCGACGGAGACCGCCGGGCAGCATCACTTAGCCGTCGGGTACAGCGGACCCGACCGACGGTGTCAAAGGCCTGTGTCAGTCCCCCGGAGGCTGTCCGGCCGTCCGCGGGACGGCATAACCGGGCCGTCAGCCCCAGTCGGTACGGTCATAGGTAAACTGATTGATATCGTAGACTCCGCCGGTGGTCTCCTGCATCAGCCGGGAGGCGCGCACCACGCCGAGCGCCACACAGTCCTCCGGCTGCTCCGCCACACGGCAGGTGACCCCCGTCTGACGGCAGACATATTCCGCCATCCCCTTCAGCAGCGCACCGCCGCCCGTCAGCACCAGGCCGTCGGTCAGCACGTCCGACACGGTCTCCGGCGGAGCCGATTCCAGCACAGACTGTATTGCATCCACCATCTGCTGCAGCGGCTCCTCCAGCGCACGGCGCACCTGCTCCGCCGTCACGGTCCGCACGCTGGGCAGTCCCGTCAGCACGTCGCGGCCGCGCACCGGCATCTCCGCCTCCGAGGGAACGGCAGACCCGATGGCCTTCTTCACCTGCTCCGCAGTCGGCGCTCCGATCAGAAGATTGCACTCCGACCGCGCCATGCGCACGATGGCCTCGTCCATATCGTCGCCGCCCACACGCTCCGAATGCGCCGCCGTCACTCCGCGCAGCGACAGCACCACGGCATCCGTCGTGCCCGCTCCGAGGTTGACTGCCATACAGCCGTGCGGCCGGGTCACATCCAGTCCGGCTCCGACCGCCGCCGCCACATATTCCTCAATCAGTGCGACCCGGCGGATGCCGACGGTGGTCATCGCCTGCACCACCGATCGCTGCTCCACCTCCGTCACCGAGGCCGGAATGCTCACCGCCGCGCGCGGCTTAAAGACGCGCCGGGCGCACACCCGCTCCACCATGCAGCGAATCAGCTTTTCCGCGTATTCATAATCCGCAATCACGCCCTTGGCGAGCGGCCGTATCACCCGAATGGAGGCAGGGGCCCGCCCCAGCATCTCCCGGGCCTCGTCCCCCGCCGCAATGATGCGTCCGCTGACCTCATCCACGGCCAGCACCGACGCCTCCCGCAGCACGACTCCGCGCCCTTCCACCGCAATGCGCACCGTAGAGGTGCCGAGATCAATGCCCAGCTGTGTCCCTGCCATGTGTGTGTTCTCCTTCCTGTTCACCCTTACGGTATACCGTCGAGGCCAAGGCCGCGGCGTATACCCTTTCGGCTCCGTATATTTTCAGCATCAGTGCACATTCCCGGACGGTGGAGCCCGTGGTGCACACATCGTCAATCAGCAAAAAGGTCCGGCCGGCCACCTGCGCCTCCGGCCGCACATCCAGCGCGCCGCGCAGATTGCCGCCGACGAGATCGGTAAGGTCAGTGCGACGCCTACGAGCACCGATACTAAAATGCCCATCAGGAACGGCTGCAGATCTGTCGCCCACATGATCAGGCTGCCGACCTTCATCGCAGCTGCTCCAAGTGCAGGC
>URYX01000154.1 GCA_900552225.1 uncultured Oscillospiraceae bacterium
GAACAGCACCACGCCCTGATTGGTATGATAGCGGGCATAGCGGGACTGCGGAGCCGCCAGCAGCGGAACCAGAAACAGCAGTCCGATGTAAGCCAGCAGAGCATACACCTTGTTCTTCTCCACATCCGCCGGATCAAACTGGGATGTCGTGTCCTCGGTCTGATTCAGCCCGGCCAGCTTAGCTCCGAAATCCGCAGTCCCCGTTTCCTCCGCCGGGACGGGAGCTCCGCAGGACGGACATACCTTGGCATCATCCGGCATTTCCGCGCCGCATTTTGTACAAAAAGCCATGTTGATTTCCTCCCTTGAGCATTTCTTCTCTGTCATCATAGCACTGCGCCTTGCTTCTGTCAACAGAAGCACGGCGCTTTTGCACGTTTTGTCGGGAAATACAGCAAAGCAGTCCGTCATTTCCCGAGGCGGCGCTGTATCCATTTGACCAGCTCCATGATCGGAATGATCGAAACGGCCAGTCCGAGAGCAACACTGTACTCCGTAAAGGAGATATGCTCAAATCCGAAGGCCGCGGACAAAAACGGCACATAAATGACCAGTGTGGTGCAGATCAGCGACAGCGCCATGGCGCCCCACAGAAACACATTCTGATGCGGCAGCGTGAACACCGACTGACGGCGGGAGCGCATATTGAAGGAGTGGAAAATCTCCACCATGGACAGCGTCAGGAACGCCATCGTCATGCCGTCGGCGCTGTCGGTCAGCGTCCAGATTCCTGTCTCCATAAAGTGGCCGATCACATAAGCGGACAGCGTCAGCGCCGTAATGATTGCCCCCTGAAATGCCACATCGAAGCCCATCCCGCCGGCAAACACACCGTCCGAGGCCGAGCGCGGCGCACGCTGCATGAGGTGCGGCTCCCCCTTCTCCATGCCGAGTGCCAGGGCCGGGAAGCAGTCGGTAATCAGGTTGATCCACAGCAGATGCACCGGCTTCAGAATCGTAAAGCCGCACAGGGTAGCCACAAAGATGGAGAGCACCTCTGCCAGGTTGGAGGACAGCAAGAACTGAATGGCCTTCCGGATGTTGTCATAGATGCGGCGCCCCTCCTCCACGGCCGACACAATGGTGGCAAAATTATCGTCCGCCAGCACCATATCCGCCACGTTTTTGGTCACGTCCGTACCGGTAATGCCCATGCCGATGCCGATATCCGCGCTCTTGATGGAGGGGGCGTCGTTGACGCCGTCGCCCGTCATCGCCGTGATATAGCCCTTGGCGCGCCACGCCTTGACGATTCGCACCTTATGCTCCGGCTGTACGCGGGCATACACCGCATAGCGCTCGATCTGCTCCTGCAGCTCCTCGTCGCTCATCTCATTCAGGGCCGCTCCCGTGATGGCCTCATCCTCCGAGGTCAGGATGCCGAGGCTGTGCGCAATGGCCACCGCCGTATCCCTGTGATCTCCCGTAATCATGATCGGGCGGATGCCCGCCTCACGGCATTCCGCAATGGCCGCCTTGACCTCGGGACGGATCGGGTCGATCATACCGCACAGCCCGATCAGGCATAGCTGCTGCTCGAGCGTCTCCGGCGCATAATCGTCCGGCTCCCGCTCCCACACACGCATGGCGGCACACAGCACACGCAGTGCCTCATCCGCCATCCGCTTATTGGCGGCGAGAACGGCGCGGCGGTCCTCCTCCGTCATCGGCACCGCCCGTCCGTCCCTCCAGATATGCGTACAGCGGCGCAGCACCTCATCCGGGGCTCCCTTGGTATATTGCCGCAGAGCGCCCTCCTCCGTGCGGTGCACGGTGGACATCATTTTGCGCATGGAATCAAACGGAGCCTCCCCGATCCGGGGCTGTGCCTCCTTCAGGACGGGCTTCAACAGGCCGGCCGCCGCGGCATCGTTCACGAGGGCGCATTCGGTCGGCTCACCGACCGCCGCTCCGTCCTCCCATTCGGCATCGCTGCACAGGGCCATCGCCGTGCACAAAAGCGGCAAATCCTCTCCGAAATGCTCGGTCACGGTCATTTTGTTCTGCGTCAGCGTACCGGTCTTGTCCGAGCAGATGATCTGTGTGCAGCCGAGCGTCTCCACCGCCGTCAGCCGGCGGATAACGGCCTGTCGGTGCGACATGTTGGTCACTCCGATGGACAGCACGATGGTCACCACCGCCGCCAGTCCCTCCGGAATGGCCGCCACCGCCAGGGACACCGCCACCATGAAGGTATCGAGCAGACTGTCACCCGTAATCTGCGGATAGGCGCGGATCAGATCCACGGCAAAGATCACCGCACAGATTCCGATCACCAAAAAGCTCAGAATTTTACTGAGCTGGGACAGCTTTTTCTGCAACGGGGTCTCCTCGTCCTTGGCCTCCGCCAGCGCCGAGGCAATTTTTCCCATCTCGGTGTCCATTCCGGTCGCCGTCACCACCGCATGCCCGCGGCCGTACACGATGCTGCTGCCCATATACACCATATTTTTACGGTCTCCGAGCGGAATATCCTTCTCCTCACCAAGCGACAGCACATCGATGCATTTGTTGACCGGAACCGATTCGCCGGTCAGCGCCGACTCCTCCGCCTTGAGGCTCGCCGTCTCCATCAGACGGGCATCGGCCGGAACCGCATCTCCCGCCTCCAGAACGATCACGTCGCCGGGTACCAGCTCCTCACTCCGCACCGTCATCATGTGCCCGTCGCGGATGACCTTGGAGGTGGCCGCGGCAATCTCCTGCAGCGCCGCAATCGCCTTTTCGGCCTTGCTCTCCTGCAGCACACCGAGCACGGCATTGATGATGACCACCGTCAGGATAATGATGACATCCGCAAAGGACTCGCCGGCATAAATCGCCGTAAACGCCGAAATGGCCGCCGCGGCAATCAGAATCAGCGTCATCGGATCGCTGAGCTCCTTCAGAAAGCGCTCCGGCAGCGTGACCCGTCGGCCCTCCTTTAGCTTATTGGGGCCGTAGCAGGCCGCACGTTTGGCGACCTCGGCCGCCGAAAGGCCGTCGGCACCTGTTCCCTCCGCCGTCAGGACCGAGGAAACCTCCTCCAAATATTCTTTCATGACCTCTCATACCTCCCGTTTTCCGTAATCTTCAGTGAAACAGCAGCGATGCCAGGTCGAGATGCTCCCACAGCACCTTGACTCCCATCAGAATCAGCAGCACTCCGCCGAAAATCTGCGCATTCTTCTCCCACTTGGTCCCGACCCGCTGCCCGAGGCGCACGCCGAGGAAGGACAGCGTTCCGGTCACCAGCCCGATTACCGGCACCGCCACATAAATAGGAATTTCCAAAAACGTCACAAAAGTGATGCCGACAATCAACGCGTCGATGCTGGTGGCCAGAGCCAGCGGCAGCATAACGGCAAACGCAAAGCTGGCGTTTTGCTTTTCCTCCTTACCGCAGGCCTCACGGATCATGTTGGCTCCGATCAGCGTCAGCAGCACAAAGGCAATCCAGTGATCCACGCCCTCCACCAGCGACTGGAACCGCGCACCGAGAAAATAGCCGATGAGCGGCATCAGCATCTGAAATCCGCCAAAATATAGCGCGGCCCGCACCCCGTTGGACGGCTTCCAGCAGGGGGCGGAAAGCCCCTTACATACCGAAACGGCAAACGCGTCCATCGACAGGGATACGGCAACAGCCAGCAGGGAAATGATCTGTTCCATCCTACAGCACATCCTTCATGGCAAATTGCGGGAGCATAAAAAATCGAGACCTATCTGCAAGAGAATCACAGATAAGTCTCGTCATTTCATACAAAGCCAGAAGAACGGACACCCGCTCTCCACGATGTTGACTTCGTCACGTCCGTTGCCGGGCGCTGACTACTCCCTTATTGAAGGCTGATTATACCACAGTCTCTCCGACCTGTCAAGTGCCGGACCGCAAAAAATCCCGTTTTTCAGACAATCTGCCGCCAATGACCAAAAGGCGGCACCGCTGCGGCGGCTTACGTCTCCTCGGGCTCCGGGTCGCCCGCCAGGGCGATCAGCAGCTGGGACAGCTGCTCCGATACCCGCTCACAGAAGGTATTGTAGGATTCGGTCGCCCCCCCATCCGCCAGATCCGAGACGGCCCGCACCACCAGGAAGGGAATTCCGTTCAGCACGGCCGTCTGCGCGGCGGCGGCACCCTCCATCTCGGCCGCCACAGCCCCGTAGCGGCTGTAAAGCTCCTGCTTCAGCCGGGGGTCGTTCACAAACCGGTCTCCCGTTGCAATGGTTCCCTCCACCACCTGCACCTGTGGGAACAGACGCTGTGCCTTTTGGCAAAAGGCGCGGCGCAGCTGCGCATCCGCCGCATACCGCGTCGGCTGCTGCCTGTCCTCCCCGGTACACATATACCCGGGGACATAGCCGAAGGCCGTCGCATCAAAATCGTACTGCACCGCATCGGTGCACACCGCAAAGCTGCCGATCTGCAGCCCAGGAGCCGCGCCGCCCGCCGCGCCGAGATTCCAAAGCGCCTTCGCTCCGAACCGGTCAATCAGAATCTGCGTCCCGACGGCCGCGCATACCTTGCCGATACCGCACCGCGCCACCGTCACCGGCCGGCCGCTCAGAATGCCGTCATAATACCGCTGCCCCGCAATTTCCTCCGTCCGTACCTCGGCCATGGCCGCCGTCAGAAGACGGATTTCGTGCTCCTCCGCCC
>URYX01000155.1 GCA_900552225.1 uncultured Oscillospiraceae bacterium
GCCTTTCAGACAGCCTCCGAGCGTGTCAAAAACAGAGTTTTTTGACACGCTCAACCCGCCGTCATCAGGCCTTCTGGCCTGATGACGGCGGGTTTTTCAATTGGCAGATATAAGAGGAGTTTACGGGCGCTTACACGCTGCGGCGGTTATACGTTGTTGTAGGTATAGGTCACATAGACCATGCCGTCGCATTCCGAAAAGCGATAGAACACGTCGTAGGATTTGCCGAGTCCTTCATTGATGCAGGCGAAGAAGCCGGCATCGTATTTGAACCCGGTGGAGACAACAACGCGATCAATATTGGGCATGCAGAGGATGATGGGACGCTCGATGATCTGAAGGTGACGCAGGAAGGTGGGGCTGTAGGCCGTGGCGGTCACCGCTTCGTAGCTGCGGGAAATGCCGCGCCAGCGGAAGTAGTAATTGAGCCCGCAGGCGACATCCTCCTTAGTGGCGCGGGTGGTGCCCTCGATTTGCGGAGAAATCAGGTCCATAAGGCTCTGGCCGCTCTCCGTGTTATGCCAGGAGGGGATAACCCAGGAATCCACATGGTCGCCGTAATAGAGCAGCGTAATTGCGGCGGCCACCGTGCCGGAATACTGGGGGTTGCTGTGGGAGAGACGGCGGGTCGCATAGGGCAGGTTATAGGATTTGACGGCGGCCTGCGGCTTGCTGACTCCCATCTCGGCCGCCCGGACCGTCTGTTCGCTGAGGCAGCGCTGACGGAATTGCAGCGTGGCCTCCTCGGCCTGCTCAACGGTCAGAAATTTGTCGAGAAACAGGTGGGAAAACCCGTCATCCTCCTTGCGGAAGAAGGCACCCGCCCCGAAATAATAGATGTCCTCGTCCCCGGACAGCTCCAGGGAACCCTCCGAGGCAAATTCCACCATTCCCTGCAGGCAATCCACGACGGCATAGCCGTTGGGCCTCATGGCGGTATAGTAGGCGCTGACGGTGCCGTCGGCGCCCAGCAGAGGAATCAGCGCTCCGGTGGTGCAACGGTAGCCGACGCGCTCCATAAAGCCGTCAATCGTATCGGCAGCTTGCTGTTCGGCGGCGGTGGTACGGAGTATGGACGGGGCCGCAGCCTGTGCTCCGGCTTCACAGAGGGGAAGCAGTGTAAGAACTACGGCAACGGCAAGAGACAGCAGACGTTTGGTCTGTTTCATGCAAATCATCCTTTCGCAAATTCATGTATAGAATTCAGAACTGTCTTCGGAGTCTCCGGGGGTTCCGCGGCGGTGCCGGCAGCCGCCACGGCCGGATTTTCTCCGAACCGGATTTATTATATACAAAAAAATTACAAATGTCAATATTATCGACCAAAAAGAAACAAGTTCGGCAGATAATCATAAGTTTCGTCTTAAAAAGTAAGTAAAATGCACAGTTCGGGGCTGGCCTCCGTCCGGTACCGACGGAGGATCGGCGGAAAACGGGAAAAGCCCGGGAGAGAATCCCGTCAGGCTTCTCTCCCGGGCTTTGGACTGCCCAAACATAGGGCGCGACATACCCGCAGGCTGTGCAGCTTTTGCGGCCTGCGGACTTTTTTGACAGGCTGAGGCCGGGGAACCGTTTACAGTTCCCCGGCCTCTCAGCGTCACCCTCTTTCTTATTCGGAATTTACCGGAGGTCTTATGACCCCGATCGGATTTCCCGGCTTCGGAAATCGCTTATTTATTCAGCGCGGCCATCCAATCGAATTCCGACCAGCGGTAGCAGGCGTCCGTAGTACGTCCCCAGCCCTGGTTGACGCAGGCATATTGGACACCATCGGTGATTTTCAGCCCTGTGCCGACGGTCATATGACTGATGGAGGCGATACCGAGGAGCACCGGCCGCTGTGTCGTGTGGATATAGTGCAGCAAGTTGACCCATGTCAGTGAAACGGGAGCAGCACTGTATTCATCCGAGATCCCGCGCCAGCGGAAGTAATAGTTGAGACCGTCGATCAGAGAATCGTGGCTGCATCCCGGATTGTAGATTTCGATCTGGGAATACAGCAGATTCTTCAGGCTCTGTCCGTCCGCCGTGTCATGCCAGGAGGGCACCATGAAGGAATCGATGTGGTCGCGGTAGTACATCAGGAGAATGACCGCGGCCGTGCTTCCGCAGGTGCCGTCCGTGTTATTGTAGCGGCGGGTGTTGCCCGGCAGGAAGGCCTGCGTGACCATGACCCGCGCCGACTGGGTCGAGGCCAGCTGCTCGGTCTCCGCCTGAACGGCGGCGCAGCGTCCGACGAACTTCTGCGTAGCCGCGGCGGCTTCCTGCACCGACTGGATATAGCCGGTGAACACGTGACGGAAGCTTGCTCCGCTCTTGATGAAGTAGGCGCCGGCACCGAAGTAGTAGACGGGCTCCTCCGGAAGCTCCAGATCCCCCTCCGCCGCGTATTCGACGATACCGCCCAGGGTATCGACAATGGCGTAGCCTTCGGGATTCAGCGTGATGTAATAGGCGGCGACGGAGCGGTCGGCATTCCACAGAGGCTTGACCCGGTTCAGGGTACGCTCATAGCCGTCATCCCGCAGGAAATCGATGACACCTTCTGTGATCGCTGTCTCGGCTGCCACGGGGGCTTCCGTAGTGATGGAGGCGGCGAATACTCCCATACACGAGAGCAGCAGCATGGCGAGGGCAACGGCCACGGAAACGAGTCGCTTTAGTTTTTTCATGATTCTACCATCCTTTCTTTTTCAAACACTCTCTTACTTTCTCGCAGTGAACGCTTGCCTGACTCACACTCAAAGCAGAAGCATCGCAGTAGTCAAACGCATTTTCCGAGAACTCCCGTCAGCCGACCCTCATAGACATCCCTCCTTTTTTGTGCTCTGCTTTGGGGTTCATCATCAGTATACAACAAGATTTCCGAAATGTCAACAAAAATTACAAAAAATTAATAAAAACGAGCTTTCCGGAGATTTCGGCCGGAAAGCTCGGGATTCATTTACTTCCATCCGGTCAGGAATGCGGCAGCAGTGGAGGGGACCTCAGCCGACAGGGGACGGGAAAACCTGCGGTACCACACATTTTGTCCTCGGGGAACAGCCGGGGCAAAACCCCGCGGGCGTTCCGGACATCCCCTGTGGCCTTTATGCACCGCCGGCCGCAGCCACGCTCAGGGGCCTGGCCGGCCGGTTACCTCAAGCGAGCCCCTCCGGGAGTGTTACCACTCGTCCCAGTTGAGCGGTGCGTCGGGGTTTTCCTCCACCTCCAACGCATCGTAGTAGCTCTCCAGAGACGCTGCCGTGGATTCGTCGAGAATATAGCGCTGATGGGTTTTAGCGGTAAGATTGGATTTGATCAATTCATTGCCGACAAACAGGTAGCCGATACCTTCCTCGCCGCCGCCTTGAATCTGGACGTATAAACGCCCGCCGTAGCGCGCATCGTAGGGGGCGCTCTCCTTGGGGGCCTCCTCGATCGCGTCGAGAATCTCCTGAATGGTCGCCGGATCGGTAACGGTCTTGGACGAATGTCCGCGCAGGAAGCGCAGTCGGCGCGTGCCGTAGTCCGTTTCATCGCTTGCACGCACGACGCGCGCTGCCTCATACCGGTTTTCCGTGACCGCTTCCGCCGATCCCGCGGCCGCGAGCTTGGCCGATCCGGGAGTCCCTCCGCAGGCGCAGCAGCCTACCGTTAATGCAGATGCACACAGCAGACCAAGTGTGATTCTCATGAACGATTGCTTCATTTTGTGTTCCTCCTTTTGAAGATTAGGGGTAATCGCTTGTGGTATTCTCATTATATGCGATATCCCAAAATAAATCAGGCGATTTCGGTTACAATTTGGTAACAACAATGTAACCAAAATTGACACGGCCCGTACATTCCGTGTCGGAATGTACGGGCCGTGTTCGTCAAAAAAGGTAATCTATAAGAGAATCGCTTTCCGGGCTTACCAATCCGAGTCCAGAACCTGTTCTCTCGTGGTTTCCGGTTCGGGCAGGGTCTCGTAATACTGCTCCAGTGTCAGCATCAGATCCTCCTCAATCACGTAGCGCTCGGTGCTGTTGACCAGCACACTGTCTCCCACAAACGCCAGGGACAGCGGCTTTTGATTGGCACCCTTGATCTGCACAAACAGGCGTCCGCCGTAGCGCGCCTCATAGGGAGCGGACTGCTTGGGGGCGTTCTCGATAATGTTCTGTACTTCAATAATTACGTCGGGATTGGTGATGATTTTGGCGCGAACACCGCAGCAAAAAAGCATGCGCAGCTCATCGGAGGCCGTTGTAACCGTGGTGGAGACGCTGCCGATCGTTTCGTCCCGAACGGCGGAGAGAGAGCCCTTGCGGACTTCTGCGGCCGAGATCCCGGCGGTGGGGGTCCCGCTGCAGGCGCAGCCGGAAATCAGCAGAATTCCTACGGTCATAATTCCGGCCAAACAGCGAACGGTACGTTGCGGCATCGACGAACACTCCTTTCTGCCCGGCGGGCTGTCATGGTGGGGAAAGCCTATAACTATATTCAGTATATGCAGGGATGCTCCCAAAAACAAGGGGATTTCGGTTACAAATCGGTTACAAAATTGTAACCGAATGACCGAAAAATTTTGGAATCTTCCCGTTCGGTTTCAAAAAATGAGCCGCATCGCGCAAGGA
>URYX01000156.1 GCA_900552225.1 uncultured Oscillospiraceae bacterium
GTGCACATCAGACGGCGCCATCGCGTCCAGGCGGCCGGCGACGCCTTGTCGCCCGGTTGCCGCCGCGATGCGGCCGATGCCGGCCACCGCCTGCCGGAGCAGCGGGCGGGACGCGGCGTGCAGTGACATGATGGCGTCCATATACACCAGTCCCCGCGCGGCCGCCAGCGCGCTCAGCTCCCGGAACTGCGCCGCATCGGCGGTGATCGTTTTCTCGCAGAGCACGTGCTTGCCGGACTTCAGCACGGCACGGCTCTGTGCGTAATGGCAGCCGTTCGGAGAGGCGATATAGACGGCCTCGACCTCCGAAGCGCACAGAGCCTCCCAATCGGTCAGCACCGCGGCCTCCGGGCAGTGCCGCGCGGCAAAGGCCTCCCCCGTCTCCCGGCGGCGGGAATACACCGCCGCGACGGCAAGCTGTCCGCTCTGACGGGCGGCAGCCGCGAACTCTCCCGCGATGCTGCCGGTTCCCACTATAGCAAGTCGTATCATCGGCTCAAATCTCCGTTTCCCGCACCGTATGCGTCTCCGCCGAGGCAAACGCCGCCTCCATCACCGACAGCACGCGGCGCACCTGCGCCGGCTGCACCGTCAGAGGTGCCGCACCGTCTATGGCGGCGCACACGTTGCGATAGAACTCATGCACATCCGAGGAGGGGCGCTCGATGTCGTATTCCCGCAGCGTCAGCGCATCCCGCGGTGCCATGGTCTTGGTAATCCCCGCCGCATTCTGGATCGGCGTGACATCCTTTTCCTTCCACGCGGTCAGGCGCGCCACGTGCGCCGGCCGCTGCCAGTCCTCGAGGCGCAGCGTCCCCTCGCGGCACTGCATATAAAAGCGCGGCAGCGGCAGGAAATTGTAGGTTCCGACCTCAACGTGCGCCGTTTTGCCGGAGGCAAAGGCGAGCTCCAGCCGGAACCCGTCGTCCACCTCCTGATTGGTGATATGCGTCGTAGTACAGTCCACGCGCGTCACCGTCTCGGGAATGAGCTGCAGCATCTGATCAATCAGATGCACGCCCCAGTCCAGAATCATCCCGCCGCCGGCCGCCTTGGTGCAGCGCCAGTCGCTCGGAATGCCGCGCGAGCCGTGGATGCGCGATTCGATGCGCAGCACCTCACCGATTTCGCCGCTGCCGATGACCTGACGCACCGCCAGGAAGTCCACGTCCCACCGCCGGTTCTGATGCACGGTCAGGAGGCGTCCCGCACGGGCGGCCGCCTCCGTCATCGCATCGAAGTCCGCCACGGACAGCGCCGCCGGCTTTTCGCAGATAACGTGCTTGCCGGACTCCAGCGCCTGCACGACCAGCGGCAGATGGACATCGTTCGGAGTGGCAATCACCGCAATCTCGACCGCCGGATCGGCCAGCAGCGCCTCTGCGGAGGGATACACCGCGATACCGGCGGCACGCGCCGCCTCATTCCGTGTCTCGCGGATATCGTACACTCCGAGCAGCTGCACCGCATCGCTTTTCAGAATCTGCCCGCAGTGCCACGCGCCCTGCCCGCCGTATCCGAGCACGGCCACATTCTTTTTCATCGTTACACTCTCCTGCCGCTTATTGCTCCAAGGGCTTTTTCACGTGCGGGCACTGCAGCTCCGCCACGCGGTATTCCGGCGCCACCCAGGCGACGGCATTTTTCAGCACGCGGATCACATCGGGGTTTTTAAAGGTCGGGTAGGATTCGTGGCCCGGCTGGAAGTAGAACACCTTGCCGTTCTCACGCCGATAGCAGCAGCCCGCGCGGAACACCTCGCCGCCCTCGAAATTGCCGATCAGCACCAGCTTATCCGGCTCGGGAATGCCGAACGGCTCCCCGTAGGCCTCCTCATGCTCCAGGTGAATGAAGCGGCCGATCCCCTGTACAATCGGGTGGGACGGGTCGCACACCCACACCAGCTCCCGGTCGCCGTCCTCGCGCCAGGTCAGGTTGCAGGAGGTTCCCATCAGCAGGCGGAAGGGCTTGGAATGGTGCGCCGAATGGAGGAAAATTGCCCCCATGCCGCACAGCACCGCACGCTGCACGCGCTGTGCCACCTCATCCGGCACCCGGTCATGCGCGATATGGCCCCACCAGATCAGCACATCCGTCTGACGCAGCACCTCCTCGGTCAGTTCACCGACCGTATCCACCGTATAGGTGGTGACGGAAATATCTTGCCCTTCCAGGGCGCGCTTCAGCTCCATATGGATTCCGTCGGGATAAATGGCGCGAATGGCTTCCTCGGTTCTTTCATGGACAAATTCATTATAAATTGTTACTCGCAGCATATTCTGACTACCTCCTTGAGGAAATTCTTTAATTTTATTATACAATCTGCGCACTGTTTTGCAAGTCAAATCGTTATCAAATTATAGACAATTATTGCGGTGATGCTTTCAGAAATTTCCAAAAGAGCGGAAAGCGCGGTGCGGCAGAGCCGCAGGACGCGGCGGCGCGGCGGCGCGGCGTTCCGGCTTCCTCCTGCGATTTTTCCGGTAAAAATTTTTTGATTTTCTATAGACATTCGGGATGGATTAGACTATAATACAATCCATAAGGTGGGGATTTTAAAAAAACAGGACCCGCACACTTTTTTAAGGGGGATACATCCACATGAAGCTACGCTATTCTTTTTGGCAGAGGTCGCTGGGAATTCTGCTGCTCGGTCTGATTCTGCTGACCGCCTGCCCAGTCATGTCCGCGGCCGAGGCCAACCATTTCGCACTGTTTGAATCGACCGCCTATCTGGCCGACCTCACGGAGAGCTATTCCAAAAGCTCCGCCAACTTCCGCTGCGTCTTCCAGTATACGACCTTCTTCTGCAACGACGACGGTGTTCTCTATGGACGCTGGGATGCCGAGAACCGGGTATTTATCGAAGGCGAGGAGGGGGTATTGGGACCGCTCCTACCCCGCGGACAAG
This sequence comes from uncultured Oscillospiraceae bacterium, assembly GCA_900552225.1. Classification (GTDB taxonomy): domain Bacteria; phylum Bacillota; class Clostridia; order Oscillospirales; family Acutalibacteraceae; genus UMGS1487. Next base: position 2,912 of record URYX01000156.1, read on the forward strand.
CTCGAAACGCTCGCCCACAAGGTGCTGGATTTTGACGGCACCCTGAAGCAGCTGCTGGAAAAGAGCACCGACGACACTTACACCTACGATGCCGCCGGCAATCGCTTTATCTGTACTCTCGGCGGTATGGGTTCACCGGACAGATATGAGCTGCGCGGCTATACCCAAAACGCCGACGGCTCCTATGCGGCGTACTGCCAGTTCCATTACGGGTATCTGGAGCTTACGGATCTTGAATCGATGCGCGATTCTCTCGTATCGGTCACCGTGGACTACAACGACGAGCTGTACACCGGCTCGATCGATGAAATTCTCAGCCGTGTGGAGGCCAACCCAGCCATGGCTACGGAGGGCTACTTCACGGGGTGGAGCAAACGTTGGGCAAAAATCACCATAGCGCTCGAGGACGGCTGTCCGAAGGTGCTGCAGCTGGAGCGGACGGAGACAGCCCCCTCGCTTGACGGAATGATTACCTCCGCGCCGCAGGAGCCCGAGTACGATGTAGACGAGGGAATCACGGTCAAGGGCAACGGAGTATTTTCCGAAAATACGGTGGTGGTCGCCAAGGCCACCGATGAAAGCACGGCACTGCAGACGGCCAAGCAGGCGCTGGCCGAGATCGTGACCGACGATCGCATGGTCGTGTTCTCCCTGACGGCCACGGAAAACGGCGCGGCGGTACAGCCGAACGGAACGGTGCTTGTTACCTTCCCGATTCCGCAGAATCTCTCACTCGAAGGGCTCCGGCTGTTTTATGTGGCGGAGAACGGACAGAAGGAGGAGCTGGCCATCACCGTCAACGCGGAGGCGCGGACGGTTTCGGCGGAGCTGACGCACTTCAGCCTTTATGTGCTGTGCAATGCCAAGGAGGGAGGCACCATTGCCCCCGCCCCGTCGGAGGATACGCCGAACGGAACCTCCCCGGCGCCGAATGCTTCGGGCAGTTCTGCCACCAAGGCATCGGGGAACGGCGCTACTCAGGGCGCGGAGGCAAACGGTCAGACGGAGAGCCGCGGCGTTTCGGCCTGGCTCATCGTTGGCATCGTGGCCGCGGTGCTGCTCGCGGCCGGCGGAGGCGTGTTCCTGTTTCTGTATCTCAAGAAACGGAAGAAAAACGCCTGAGTGCATTGGGCACCTCCGGGCTTGGGCAAAAAATACCAACGAAAAAACGGTCCGGGAATCGCAGCGATTCCCGGACCGTTTTTTGGCTGTCAAAAAGGCCGCACAGCCGATTAACCCGGCACGGTCCGCAGACCGTATGGCATGGGGTGTGCACGGGATGCCGTCTATAGTTTCAGCTCCTGCAGAGAAGCCGTCAGCATCCGGCAGCGACGCAGTATTTCCGTCAGCAGCGCCTCACAGCCCTCCGTGCTTCCGCCGCGCAGCCGCTCGGTCAGCTCTGCCACCGGGGCATACAGCTGCGTCAGTCCGAGATTCAGACAAATTCCCTTGAGGGTATGCGCCGCCAGGAAGGCCTCCTCGGCATTCCGAGCCGCCATAGCCTCCTGCAGCTTCTGTGCCGAGGAATCCTGCGCCAGCTTCTTTAAGATCCGGCCGAGTGCCTGCTCACTGCCAAAGCGCTGCAGCACCTCGTCACAGGATTCACCGTTTTGCTCATACCATTCCCGAACAGTCATCGGTACCCCCCCCCCGATTTTTTTTGCTGTATTTTTTTAC
>URYX01000157.1 GCA_900552225.1 uncultured Oscillospiraceae bacterium
CGCTTACCCCGCCCTCGAAGGAATTTTAGTGCGGGCCTCCGGATCGATCCTGTTTCTGGCCGGATACGATATGGAGCTCGGCATTACCACACATATCGAGGCCGAGGTAAAGGAGCCGGGCGAAATCGTTCTTACGGCGCGCCTGTTCGGAGATATCGTCCGCCGCCTTCCGGGCGACGAGGTGGAGCTGACCTCCGACGACAAGATGAACGTCTATATCAAAAGCGGCATGAGTGATTTTCATATCATGGGCATCGCTTCGGCGGAATACCCGGAGCTGCCGACCGTTGACGAGGGAACGGGCTTTGCCGTCCCGCAGAAGCTGCTGCGCAGCATGATCCGTCAGACGATTTTTGCCGTTTCGCAGAACGATTCGCGTCCGGTGCATAAGGGCATTCTGTTTGAGCTGAACGGCAATCAGCTGCGGCTGGTGGCTGTGGACGGCTCGCGGCTGGCACTGCGCTGCGAACAGATCAAGAATACGGAGGAGCTGCGGTTCGTCATCCCCGGAAAGACGCTGCAGGAAGTGATGAAGCTGCTGAGCGACGAGGATACCCCGGTATCGCTGGCGGTCGGACGGCGTCACGTGGTGATGGAGATCGACGGATATGCCGTGATTTCCCGTCTGCTGGAGGGAGAGTTTCTGTCCTATCAGAAGGCCATCCCGCAGGAGGCAGGTACGACCGTGCGGGTCAAAACGCGCGACCTGATTGACGCGGTCGAGCGGGCCTCGCTGATCATCAGCGACTATGTCAAATCGCCGCTGATCTGCCGCTTTGAGGAGGGCGAGATCCGGCTTTCCTGCAATACGGCCATGGGCAGCTCCAACGATGTGCTGCCGGCGGAGATTCAGGGTGAGTCGGAGGAAATCGGATTCAACAGCCGCTTTATGCTGGATGCACTGAAGAATACCGAATGCGATGAGGTCCGGATTGAAATCAAGGGAGCCCTGTCTCCTATGAAAATTTTGCCGCCCGAGGGAGAGGAATTTCTGTTTTTGGTGCTCCCGGTGCGGCTGAAGCGCTGAAAGGGAGACGCCTCATGACGGAAGTTCAGATTCATACGGAAACCATACGGCTGGATGCGCTTCTGAAGCTCGGGGGGCTTGCCCCCACCGGCGGCCATGCGAAGGGAATGATTCAATCCGGCCGGGTGCTCGTCAACGGCGAGGTCTGTACCATGCGGGGCAAGCAGCTCCGGGACGGAGACCGGGTGGAGGCCGAGGGCGAAGCGCTCCTCTGCCGCTGCGCCTCCGTATGAGGATTCAGCGGCTGGAGGTCAGCCACTTTCGCAATATTGAACAGGCAGTATGGGTGCCGGCCGAGCACATCAATATTGTATACGGAGAAAACGCACAGGGAAAGACCAATCTGATGGAGGCCCTGTGGCTGTTTACCGGCGGGCGCAGCTTCCGGCGCGTAAAGGACGCGGAGCTCGTGCGGTTCGGACAGCAGGAGGCGCGGCTGACGGCCGACTTTTTCGGAGAAGGCCGTGAACAGACGGCCGCACTGAGGATTGACCGCCGCCGCCATGCGGCGCTGAACGGAATTGACCAGCCCTCCGCCGCCCGGCTGACGGGACATTTTACGGCGGTGATTTTTTCGCCCGACCATCTGTCGCTCGTAAAGGACGGGCCGGAGGGACGCCGTCGATTTCTGGATGCCGCCATCTGCCAGCTCCGCCCCGCCTATGTGCGGATTCTGACGGAGTATAACCGGCTGCTTCAGCAGCGCAATGCGCTGCTGAAGCAGAGCCGCTTTGCGGATACGGCGGAGCTGCTGAAGGTGTTTACGGACAGGCTGGCTGCTGCGGGCAGCGAGGTGCTGCGCTACCGCATGACCTATATCGACCGGCTGCGGCCGCTGGCCGGACAGATGTATGACGGCCTGTCCTCGAGGAGAGAAAAGCTGACCGTGGCCTACGAGTCCGAACAGAGCTATACCGGCCGCTCGCGCGAGGAGCTGACGAAGCTTTTGCTGCAGCGGCTGGAGGAGAGCCTTCCGGCTGACCGGGAGGCGGGATTTACCACCGTCGGCCCTCACCGGGAGGATGTGGAGCTGTGCGTCAACGATCTGGCGGCGAGGACCTTCGGATCGCAGGGACAGCAGCGGTCGGTGGTGCTCTCCCTAAAGATGGCGGAGGCCTCTCTGATCCGGGAAATCACGGGAGAATATCCCGTGGTGCTGCTCGATGACGTGATGAGTGAGCTCGACGCCGCGCGACAGGATTATCTTGTCAGCCATCTGCACGGATGGCAGGTGCTGATTACCTGCTGTGATCCGTCGGCCGTCCGCCGCATGACGAACGGTCGGGTATTCCGGATGCAGAGCGGCTGTCTGACGGAGGAAGGCTGATTTATGTATTTGCATCTCGGACAGGATACCGTGGTACGGGACAGCACCATCATCGGAATTTTCGACATGGACAATACCACCGTCTCCAAGCATACCCGCCGGTTTTTATCGCGGGCGGAGAAAAAGGGACGCGTCGAGGCGGTGTCGGCCGAATTACCGAAATCCTTTGTGGTCTGCGAGGACCGGGGAAGCGAAACCGTCTATCTTTCGCAGCTGGCGGCTGCCACGCTGCTGCGCCGGGTGCGGGATCTGACGGAACAGTGATTACGGATTGTATAGATTATATTATATTCTTTATTTTGTATTTTTCGGTTGGCAGCCGGGAGTGAAGTAACAGGAGGAACCAGTATGAGTACGGAACAGGAACGTGTAAGCCCCTCCGCGATAGAGGAGGAATATGACGAAAGTCAGATTCAGGTACTGGAGGGGCTGGAAGCGGTACGGAAGCGCCCGGGTATGTATATCGGATCGACAGGCCCCCGCGGGCTGCATCATTTGGTCTATGAGATCGTCGATAACTCCATCGATGAGGCGTTGGCGGGCTTCTGTACGCATATTGAGGTGGAAATTCAGCCGGGCGACATTATCGCGGTACGGGACAACGGCCGCGGCATCCCGGTGGGACTCAATGAAAAGCTCGGTCTGCCGACGGTGACGGTTGTGCTGACGGTGCTGCACGCCGGCGGTAAATTCGGCGGCGGCGGCTACAAGGTGGCCGGCGGTCTGCACGGCGTGGGCTCGTCGGTGGTGAATGCACTGTCCGAATGGCTGGAGGTGGAGGTTTCCCGCGACGGGAAGGTTTACGCACAGCGCTTTGAGCGCGGCAATGCGGTCACTCCTCTGACGGTGACGGGCACCTCCGAGCATACGGGCACCTACGTGCGCTTTAAGCCGGATGCAAAAATTTTTACAGAAACCACGGAATTTGACTATGAGACGCTGGAAAAGAGGATGCGGGAGCAGGCATTTCTGAATGCGGGACTCTCCATCTCGCTGACCGACAGCCGCGACCCGGAGCAGGTCAAAAGCAATGTGTTTCATTACGAGGGAGGACTGTCCTCCTTTGTAGAGTATATGAATAAGGTGCGCGGCTGCACCCCGCTGCATCCCGACGTTATCCATCTGGCGCTGTCGGACGGCGACAGCATGGCGGAGGTTGCGCTGCAGTATAACGACAGCTACAACGAAAATATTCTCTCCTTCGCCAACAACATGCACACGGTGGACGGCGGTACGCATGAGCAGGCCTTTAAGAATGCGCTGCAGCGGATTCTGAATAACTACGCGCGGCAGTATAAGCTGCTCAAGGATAATGACTCCAACCTGAAGGGCGATGACGTGCGCGAGGGCCTGACGGCGGTGGTCAGCGTGAAGCTGACGGATGCCCAGTTTGAGAGCCAGACCAAGGCGAAGCTCGGCAATACCGCCATCGGAACGCTGGTAACCCGTATGCTCAACGAGCGCTTGGTGCCCTACCTGGAGGAAAATCCCGCGGTGGCCCGCGCCATCCTGGATAAATCCATCAATGCCGCACGCGTGCGTGAGGCGGCGCAGAAGGCCCGCGAAAATGCACGGAAGAAAACCGGCATCGGCTCCATCCGCATGCCGGAAAAGCTGTCCGACTGCATCTGGCGCGACCCGGAGCGCACCGAGCTGTATATCGTGGAGGGAGATTCCGCAGGCGGCTCGGCCGTGCAGGGCCGCGACCGCAACTATCAGGCCATCCTCTCCATGTGGGGCAAAATGCTGAACGTCGAAAAGTCCCGCATCGATAAGGTATTTTCCAACGATAAGCTGTCCCCCATGGTCATTGCGCTCGGCTGCGGGCTCGGGGACGATTTTGACCTGTCCAAGCTGCGCTACGGAAAGATCATCATCATGGCGGATGCCGATGTGGACGGCGCCCATATCCGGACGCTGCTGCTGACCTTCTTCTTCCGCTTCATGCGGCCTCTGATCGAGCAGGGCTATGTATATTCCGCTGTGCCGCCGCTTTACAAGCTGACCCGCGGCAAGACCACACGGGTGGCCTTCTCCGACGAGGAACGGGACGCGGTGTCCGCTGAGCTGCGTGGCGGCAATCCCAACACGAAGATCGACATTTCCCGGTTCAAGGGCCTGGGCGAGATGAACCCCCATGCTGTCTCTTATACACATCTGACGC
>URYX01000158.1 GCA_900552225.1 uncultured Oscillospiraceae bacterium
CAGATAGCGTCCGTACTCGTCGTCCCCGATCTTGCCGATGGCATACAACGGGAGACTGCGGTCGATTTTGGCCAGGTCCACCGCGGTATTCGGGACGCACCCTCCTACGTTGCGGGTGACGGAGAGGATATCGGCCAGCATCCCCTGCCGCGGGTAGTCGCTGACCGTTTTCACAATATCCATCAGGATATTGCCGGCCAGCGCGATTCCCTTCCGCTCCCCCGTCAGGAGATAGTCCACCGAGACCCCGAACAGCTTGGCGATTTCCGGAAACTGCGTAATTTCCGGGTAGCCGAGCCCGTTTTCCCACTTGCTGACCGTTTTATCGCTCACATGGATCCGTTCGGCCAATTCCAGCTGAGTCAGGCGGTGCTTCTTCCGAAGCTGTGCCATCGTATACCCGACGCTCTTGGCATCCATACGGCATTTCCCTCCCGTCGCTTCTGTCGTTGACTTCATTATACCGCCTTCCGTTTCGCTTGTAAACCTACGAATCACAGAGACCGTACCGTGGATTTTTCCGATTCCTTTGCGAAGAAGTCTACGCTCCGTATACCTCCTTGGGCGCGGACGGCAGCAAAAATCCGGTCGGGGAAGCCCCCGGCCGGATTTTTTCCGTTTTCCGTTTTCGGCAGGCATCGGCCAAAGCCGCGGACTTCAGGCATTGCCGCTGCCCTCGCCGCCGGATGGACTTTCACCGCCCGCAGCCTGCTCCCGGCGCTGCGCCGCTGCACGCTTCTTCCTTTTGGCGTGTGCCGCACCGATCGCCGCACAGCAGCCCACGATCAGCAGCAAACCGCCCGCGGGGAGGCACCACACCCACCAGAGCGGCCGCTCGCGGGTCACGGCAATATCGGTCACCGTCCCGCCGAGCTCCGCCGTGAGATAGCTGCCGAATTCCCCGGTCTCCGCCGCCTCCCATACACCGTTTTTTCTGACCCAAAGGCGGATGCCGTCCTTCCGGCCCTCCGGGAGCAGATAGTGCACCTTGTGACTGTCCTGCCCGTCATCGGGCAGTGTCAGCGTCCATCCCTCGATCAGCTCCCGCGACTGCCACCGGGGAAGCACGGGGAATTCCCGCTCGGCAATGCTGCACGGCGTCGCCGTCAGCACCGCCTCCCGGTTGAATTTTCCCTCGACCAGGAACACCGAGCGGCCGTCGGCACGCCGCACCTCTCCGGCCACGGCCGTCACATAGGGGATGTATTCGGCCACCACCGTGGTATCAAAATGCAGCCCGTTCCAATCCGTCAGACTCCAGACCCCGTAATAGCCCTCCTTCGGCGGAAGCTCCGGGGCGGTCTCCGGCGCAAACGAATCGCCGTACCGAAAGGTCAGCGCCTTCAGCTCCACACCGTCCGCCACAAACCGCAGGGTAAACCGCCGCATCTCGTCCGGCAGTCCCTCCAGCTCCAGCAGCCCGGCATAGGCAATCGGCTCCGCCTTTCCGGCGTAGCTGATCCGGTCCACCCCGGCCAGCGTCTCGGACACAAAGACATTGCCGCTGTAATCCCCGGTAATCTCCCCGGCCACCGCTCCCCGGAAAGCGCTGTCGGAGGCAATGACAATCATGGAGGCACATCCCTCCACCCGTTTGCCGGAGCCGACGATGCCGCCTACATAGCTCCGGCCGGAGAGAGTGCATTTGGCAAAGCTGTGCTTCACCGAGGAGACGGAAAAGCCGCACACCCCGCCGACATAATCGCCGGAGTCGCTCGCGGTATCCCCGAAGCCGCCGCAGCCATACACCGTCCCGATGTCCATCCGCCCGACCACGCTGCCCGCGCAGCTGCGCTTGGCCGTCACGCTGCCGCTGTTTTTGCAGTTCAGCAGCACGGCGCGGGTCTGATAGGTAAACCGGTTGGAGCGGTCGTCCGGAAGCAGGTCGTCCTCCGGGTCAAAATCGTATTCGATGGCCATCGCCCCGACCACGCCGCCGACATTGCGGTCCGCCTCCACCGGACCGCTGTTTTCCGACTCCTGCACCTTGCCCTGTACGGCACTCTGCAGGCTGTCCTCCGACGCATCCTCGAACAGGTCGGTATATTCCACATTCTGCGTCTCATGGATCAGATTCAGGAAAAGGTTCATCACCTTCATAAACTGGGCATTGACGGCGCGCAGATCCGCCAGCAGCACCGCACCGGAATCGGACAAATCATCGTTCAGCGCCGACAGCTCATGCTGGATTCCGCCGAGCGCCGCATTCAGCGACTCCGAGGAATCCGCAAATTCCGATCCGAGCGGCGTGAAGGTGATCGGTTCCTCCTGTGACAGATCCTCCACCCACTGCGCCGCCTTCCGCAGGGCACTCTGCAGCGATTCGGCCGTACTCTGCGCCGCCTCCAGCACGGTGTCGAGCTGTGCCGCCGCCTCGCTCAGCTTGGTGTTCAGATTGCGCAGTACATCCACGCCGCGGCCGAGCGCCTCCATCGCCTTGCCGAAGTGCGCCGAGGCGGAGGAGAAGCTGCCGATGGCTGTCCGCATCTCGGCGGCGAACTGACGGAGCTTCTCCAGATCCTGCCGGATCAGCCCCAAAAGGTCGGTATTCTCCAGCAGCTCCTTCAGATCCCGGTTCACCGCCATGCGGCAATCCAGTACCGTCTGCAGCTTTTCCGCCAGCGCACGGGCCGTCTCCTCCGTCACCGTGCCGCTGCTTCGCAGCTCCTCAAGAGCGCGGCTCACCGTGGCCTCCAGTGCCGAGGATGCCGCCAGGAGTGCCTCGACATCCGTCTTGAGCTGCGCGGTATCCGGCAGCTACGGCCCGCTCTCCAGCAGCGCAAACGCCCGGTCAAGTGCCTCCAGTCCGGCACTCATATCCGCGGCCGCCTGCGCCGTCTCCGTGCAGAACTCCCGGAATTCCAGCAAAAACTGCTCGTTATAGGCCGTGGTGCCGTCCAGCACCTCCAGCAGCAGCCGCGCCTCACGGATCGTATCGGTCATTCCCTCCGAGGCCGCGGCCAGATCCTCCGCAATCGGCACCCATTTGGAAATGTACCGCTCTATCAGCAGCGAGAGACCGTTGACGGCCTCTATGTTGGCATCGGCAAAGGAGCTGAGCTGCCCGGTCATATCGTGGGCGCTGCCGCGGGCGGTCTCGGTATAGCCGGACACCTGGTTCAGACGTCCGGAGACGGTCTGCGAGGCCTCATCCGCATCGTTCAGCGTGCGGTCAATCATCGACTGCAGCGTGTTCAGCTCGGTCTGCAGCTCCTCCAGACCTCCCGCGGAAGCCCGCAGGGTGATATCCGGCACCATCTGCCCGACGATGCCGCCCACATCCTTGCGGCCGAGCACTCTGCCGCGGTTGCAGCAGTTGCTGAGATATCCGCTCTGACGCCCGACAATACCGCCCACGTTATAGCCGACATGCCGGTATCCGACGGTGCCGCCGTTTTCACAGCTCTGGATCACTCCGGTCGAATGGCCGGCGATGCCGCCGGTATCGGTGGTCACCGGAATCTCATAGTCTCTCTCCCGCTGCTTGAGCAGGTCATACAGCACGCTGTCCGCCTCGGCCAGCTCGGCCGCCGTCAGCTCCTCCTCCGTTACGGTCGTGTTGACCGCCGCCTCGTTCGAGCAGCGCAGAATGCTGCCGGCATTTTCTCCGACGATGCCGCCGGTCAGCTGCCGGCCGCGGATAACACCGGACACGCTGCAGCCCGTCACCGTGCCGCCCGCCTCGTTGAGTCCGGCGATGCCGCCGACCTGCCCCGCGCCGGAAACAAAGCCCGAAAAGCGGCAGTTCTCGACGGTTCCGTAGTTTTCTCCGGCCAATCCGGCCACACGGTTCTGACTCCCCGCCGGCGAAACCGTTCCCTCCACCTGCAGATTGCGCACCACCGCGCCCTTTTCCAGCCGTCCGAACAGCGCGGCACGGGAGTTCTCCGAGGTGATTTTCAGACCGGTAATCCGGTGTCCGCCGCCGTCAAAGGTTCCGAGAAACACCGGAACGGACAGCTCCGTCTCCTGCAGATCGATATCCCGCGTCAGCACCACGGTCAGCTGTGCGGAATACCGGTCGGAGGAGCACTGCCGCGCCAGGCTTTGCAGCTCCTCCGGGCTGCCGATATAGACCGTCTCGTCGGCCGCGGAGTGCAGCGGGCACACCCCCGCCAGCATCACCGCCGCCAGAAGTCCCGCGCTCAAGCGCCGGACAGGATTATTCCGCTTCATGATTCTCCTCCTCCCGTTCCCCGTTCTCCGGGCCGGCAAACTCCCCGGACAGCACATGCAGATCCGCATCACCGTCAATACTGGCGTGCATCACACCGTTGACCGAGCCGTGAATTTCGCCCTTCACCATACCGCTGACATACACGCGGCCGCTGCCCGTCCTCCGGCGCACCGGCGTTTTCACCGAGAAGGAGGTCTTATCCGCCAGATTTCCGCCGATCAGCAGAATCTGCGGCAGGACAAACAGCACCAGGAACCTGTCTCTTATACACATCTCCGAGCCCACGAGACCTCTC
>URYX01000159.1 GCA_900552225.1 uncultured Oscillospiraceae bacterium
CCGCAAAAGCAGCATAAGTTCAGGAAAAGAACTGCAAGATGGCGATTTTTCTCTTTATTTCTCCAAAATGCGGTTGGCCCTTGCGTGGAGCGTTTTTTGCTTTCTTTGCCGGTTATTACTCCGTCACGGGCGGAATAAAGCTCTCGATGGCGCTGCGCAGCTTCGGGTGGCGGATCACGAAGTGGATAGCCGGAGCCTTGCTCTTGGAGACCATGACCCACTGCCCCTCGTGGATAAGAATCTGGAGATTGCGGAACGTGTGCGCCGGGCTCTCCTTCAGCGTATAGCCCGGATGCTGCGCGGCAAAGGCCCGGGTCTCACTCAGATGGACCGTGTATTCCGCCTCGCTGTACGGGATATCCGTCTCGCAGAATACACCCGAAAGCTCCAGCACGGGCGGATTGGTGCGGAATTCCTCCGGGGTAAAGACCGGGATTTCGTCCTCCGCGGTGCCGGAATCCAGAACGGTCCGGATCCGCTGCCGCTGCGCCGCGGCGTATTGGAGGATGGCCTCTTTTTTCTGCGCCTCCACGCCGTGCCGCGCCAGCATGCTTTCCAGCAGCGGCTCGCCGGCGGTATACAGCGGCAGCGTGGACAGGATGCTGCGGCGGCGGCCGGGCTTTCCCATGTCGGTGAGCAGAAACGAGCTCCGTTCGTTTTCCCGCTCGCTGCGGTAAATCTCCATCAGCGGATAGGCATTCGCAAGCATCTCGTCGGCCCGCTTTTGATAATATTCCACCTCACGCCGCACCTTGGTCAGATAGTACCGGCCGTCGGCGTGATAGCCGGCGACGGCTTCTCCCGACAGCGCCGCTGCCCCGGATACCTTCAGAAAATGCAGAAAAACGTTGTTCTGTGTGTTTTTGAAATAATAGGGTGAAATCTGCCCGGTCATGTACATGGGAATCCAGCTTTCGAGCCCGAGCATCATTTCGTCGAACGAACGGTCAAGATTGTGGATTTGGTTGAGGTGCAGTCCCTTTTTGAGCATCATCGCCATGCCGAACATCCACTTTTTCGGGAATTCCGGATCCTTGGCCATTTCCGTCATCGGCATATCGCTGTACATCGTGACGGGGGCCGTCGATTTGGAGAGCACGGTGGCCTTCAGGAAGTCCAGCTCGCTCTCCATCATCTCCCGGATCCCGAAATAGGACCTGGAGGAGGGCAGCTGGAACGGCACGGACGGCACCTTCAGCTCATCGAACCGGATAGCCTTGATATATTCGTTCAGGTCAAACTCATCCAGCTTGCTCAGAAACTGGGAGACGCTGTCGTTTCCGCTCTCCGGCTCCGTTTGCTCCAGCAGCCAGCTCTTCAGCGCGGTATAACGCGCGGACAGGTCGCCGATTTCCCCCGCCTCGCTGCCGATGAGCTCCGCAACAGCGGCAATCTCCGGCGGCGTGCACAGCTCCCGCGCGGTAAAGGAGGCCACGGCGGAGGCAAACTGCTCGGAGTCGCCGGGTCTTCGGGAGCCGCTGCGGATGCGGAAGATGGCGGAGGTGTCGTAGTTGGTGGCCTGACTCAGACGCGTCAGATTGAGGCTCAGTGCCGAAATCAGCCGATTGAAGTTACGGCGCAGCGCCTCCGGGTCGGCGACCGTCACATCCTCACAGGCCGTCAGTGCGTTTCTGACGGAGTCGGCCGTGAGCCCCGGCAGCCCCTTTTGAGCGGCCATGTCCGCCATGGCCCGGCATAACCCCTCAAAGGGCGGCGTGCCCGGCTCCGGCACGCGCTCTCCGTTTTTGTAGCGGCTGAGGGAGGCCGGCGAAATGCCGGACAGAGCACCGAGCTCCTTGGCGGTGCAGGAAAGCTCCTCCATATATGCGGTCAATGCTTCACTGAATTTCATAAGGCCGACCCCTCGCTGTACGAAATATAAGCTGGCATAGCGGTAAGCTCATTATACCGCACGGCATCGGAAAAGAAAAGCCCTTTCTCCCAAAAAAATTTCCGAGAAGTCAATGGACACTTCGGGAAGTACACGGAATCCGTACACGGGGCCGTGATATAATGACGGTGTGATACGGCACTTGAAGTGCGGGGGAAGAGAGGATGATGCTATGAACGGAACAAGAGGATACGGAAATGCCGTCGGGCGCGGCCTGTGCGCCGTGCTGGCGATACTGCTGCTGGGCGGCTGCTCGCATACGGGTCCGGAGCCGTCGTCGGCGGACGGTACGGACCCGGCCCGGAGCAGCACTCCGGCCTCGTCCGCCGCGGCCTCAACCGCCGAGCCCGTGCCGGCAACGCTGGAGCAGGAGCTCCTGAAGCGCCGCGGCCTGGCATTCGATCGGTCGGATTACAAAAAGTTTGCGGGCGGAGAGGGCATTCTCGATATACACAGCGAATTTGATCTCAATGTGGATCACAGCTACAGCGTTACGATCGACGAAATCGTGGTGTCGGGCGGAAAGGTGTATTTTGCCAACTGCCATACGGCATTTGCCGACGGACGGAATATCCGGGAGGTCGGGGCCCTTCCCGAGAGCGGAGCGGTGCAGTACTGGTATTACACGTATGACGGGGAAATGGGCAGTATGTATTTTGCGGGCGGCGCGGGCTACAAGGTCAGCTGCGCTCCGCTGTCGGCCTCGCCGCTCGACCCGGCGCAGGACCCGCTGTTTGAAAAGGTCTACCGCTATGCCGCCGACGGGAAAACCCTGGAGGACCATACCGAGGAGTTCCGGGCGGCCGCCAAGCTGTACGATACCGGCACCCGGGGCATTGCGCTTATCGGCGGCCGGGTCTGTCTCCTGTCCCCCGCGCAGTATCTGGATCCGGGAACGACCGAATGGAACTGGTACCGCACAATGGGACGCAAGACGTATATCGCCTTCGACCTGGATTTGTCCGTGATAGGCGACGAGACCCCCGTGCGGCTTTTTAATTATAACATCCTCATGACGGACCGCGCCTTTTACGAGATCGTGTATCTCTCGGAAGTACTGGACGACAACGACGAAAGGGCGCAGCTTGCGCCGGACGGCTCAGTCTCGCCGTACTACCCGGCGGCGGAGCATCTCAACTGCAATCTCGGCCTCCGGAGGATCGAGCTGCTCAGCCGCTATTACGGCGACGTGCTCAACATCAGCACCGGCTATGTCATCACCGGGGACTACACGCTGCTGCCGATCCGGGAAGTGATGACCGAGGGGTACAATCAGTACTTCCGGTACGATTGCCTCGGATTCGGTAAGGCCTACCGTTGACAGTGAAAGGGAGGAATACGCAATGAATACAAGAAAAATGCTTGCCGTCTGGGGTTCCCTGGTGCTGACGGCCTGTATGCTGCTTTCGCTCGGTGCCTGCCGCGGAGCGGAGGGGGACACGGAAAGCGGTGTCCGCACCGAACGGGGAATCCGGGTGACTCCGTCCGCGGCCGGCTCCGTGCAGACGGAGGAATACCGGACCGACGATTTCAGTATCACGATTCCCAAGGGATGGACGGTGACCAGCGGCGGCATCAATATCTATCACAGCATCCGCGTGACCGATCCGAACGAGCCGCTGAATCAGATGTTTGTGCTGCTCAAGGCCGACGTCCTGCTGCACTGCCAGGAGGGCAAGGACGCATGGCAGCAGCTCTATCGGATGGGCAATACTCAGGCGGCGCTCTTTGCCAAGGCACCCGTGCTGGCGAAACCGTCCACGGAGGGCTTTTTCCGGATGCTTGCGCAGTATACGGCGTTTGCGGGGGAGGTGGAGTCCTCCTACGCCGGGTATACCTTCCCGCGCTTCGACGGATTTACCGTGACCGATCGGTTCGATTCGACCGGCGGGCTTAAGTCGGTGGCCATGGGGGATGAGCTGCTGAGAGCCACCTTTACCGATGGCGGGAAGGCGGGAGAAGGACTGTTTGCCGCCAGCGTTGTGGACTTTGGCAGCATCCCGATCTCAAACGGCAATCTGACGGGATATCAGCTGCAGGCGGTGGACGGCGGCTATTATATGGCCTATAACATCCTGGCGGTCACCGCCGCGAAGGATACGCTGATCGACTGGGAGGGCGTTCTGACCGACTGCATGAAAACGCTGCAGTATTCGGACCGCTTCGTGAGCGCCGCGAATCAGGCGAGCAATGAAAAGGTGGCGCTGGCCAATCAGATCAGCCAGAACTTCAATCAGACGATGGACGGCCTGATGTCCTCATGGGAAAACCGCAACAAGAGCCAGGACATCCTCAGCCAGAAGCAGAGCGATGCCACGCTCGGCTATGAGCGGGTATACGATACCGAGACCGGGGAAATCTACCGCGCGACCAACGGCTTTTCGGACGTGTATGACGGGCGGCGCTATCAGCCCGTCACGGACGACAGTATGTACGCGCAGCCGGTCAGCGGCTATATCGAAAGGGTAGATTAGACGTTCCCTGCGTCCCCGGATAAGCGATAAACATCCAAAATCGGCGGGCCTGCATCAGCAAGGCCCGCCGATGTTTTGCTG
>URYX01000160.1 GCA_900552225.1 uncultured Oscillospiraceae bacterium
GGACAAACAGCACCAGGAATATGGAGAGAAGGGTACCGCGTCCGAGACTCTGACCGATGCCGACGATAGTCGGCTCCGAGGTCATCTGTCCGATCAGGATGCCGGACACCGAAAGGATGGTGCCGGAGGTCAGCACGGTGGGGAAGGCAAAATTCAGCGTCTCCACCATGGCCTGCTTCCGGCTCATCGTGTGCTTGATCTCCTGATACCGGCTGGCAATCACAATGGCGTAGTCAATGTTGGCGCCCATCTGAATGGAGCTGACGACCAGGTAGCTCATGAAGAACAGGCCCGTACCCGTAAAATACGGCACGGAGAAATTGAGCCAGATGCTCCCCTGAATCACCAGAATCAGCAAAATCGGCATGCCGACCGATTGGAACGTGAACAGCAGCACCACCAGGACAATCAGGATGGACACGATGCTGACCACCAGGTTATCCCGGGAAAACGACTTTTCAAAGTCGTATTCGTTTGTGGAATTTCCCGCCACATAGACGGTTCCGTCCGGATAATAGCTCTCGGCAATGTCGTGGAGCCGATCGGTAAACGCGTAGGTCTCCTCTCCGCTGACGGGGAGCGTCAGATACACCAGCATCCGGTCATACTCCGTCCCGCAGAGCTGCGCCCGCGCCGCCGTCATCTGTACCTTGGCGTCGTTCAGCGCCTCGGTCTGCGCCTCCCCGAGCGTCACCAGCCCGGCGTCCACCTGGTCACAGACAAACAGGAACATATCCATCAGCGGCACGCGGTAGGAGGCGAGATGCCCGGCCAGCTTGCCGTAATCCCCCGTCTTGGCCGCATAGGCCGCATAGACGGCCTGGGCCGCCTCATAATCCAGCCCGGCCACCTCGGAAAACTGGCGCGGTGTCAGCCGGTCGGCCAGCATATAGCCGTCCATGGCCTCCACATTGGCCAGCCCCATTGTATAGTCCACCTCATCCAGGCCGTCCAGCTCCGCCATCAGCGCCGCCTCCCGCTCGTAGTCGCCGGCCGGCACGATCAGCGCCACCATATTGGAGGAGGGAAACCGCTCCGTAATCATCTGCTCGGCAATCTGCGATTCGTTCAGCTTCGGCGTGGTCAGTGTGCTGTAGCCGTAGACGTAGGGGCAGCGGTTGGAAAACCAGAAGCCGAGCACAATCAGCCCCGCAAACACGATCGGCACCACGTGGCGCGTGGCGTAATCGACGTTTCCGATCCACGGCACCTTCGGCACAAAGCTGCGGTGCCCGGGCTTTTCAATCAGCGGCCCGAACAGCACCAGCAGGCCCGGCATCACCAAAAACACCGACAGCAGCGCATAGAGAATCGCCTTGATCAGGCAGATGCCCATGTCCGGCCCGATCTTAAACTGCATAAACAGCATGGCCGCCAGACCGCCTATCGTGGTCAGCGAGCTGGCCCCGATTTCGGGGATGGCCTTGCTCAGCGCCACCACCGCCGCGTCGCGCACGGTCATTGTCTGACGTTCCTCCTTGAATCGGTTGCAGAGGATAACGGCATAGTCCAGGGAAAGCGCCAGCTGCAGAATGCTGGTCACCGAATTGGAAACAAAGGAAATTTTTCCGAACACAAAGTTGCTGCCCTGATTGAGCACCATGGCGATCACAAAGGTGAGCAGCAGCACCGGAACCTCTCCGAAGGTCTGCGAGGTCAGGGTCAGCACCAGCACCACAATGATCGCCACATAAATCATAATGACGCTGACCTCGGAGGCGATGGTATCCTGCAGCGTGCTGCCGAGCTCCGTGGATATGTACAGGTCATAGCCCGAGAGCGCCTGCTGCACGGCCGTGAGCGCATCCAGACAGGCCTCCTCGCGCTCGTCGTAGTCAAAGGTCACGGAAAACAGTGCCGACGCGTCACGGTAATGGTCGGCCGTCTGGTCAAAGGCCACGGAGCGTACTCCGCGGATGTCCGACAGCTTCTGATTGAGCGTCTCGGCCTCCTCATAGGTGATATTAGCCACCATCACCTCCGCCGTACCGTAGGTGGTAAACTGATCCTCCATGACATTCAGGGCCAGCTTGGTCTCCGCGGTATCCGGCAAAAACGCGATCAGGTTGCTCTCCACCTCGACCCAATTCCGCGAAAACGCGGAAAAAATCAGCAGGATCACGGTCACCAGGAAGATCAGATTGCGCTTATCCACGATAAAGGCGGACAGCTTCAGCATAAAGGATGCCTCCTGCCTGGCGTGAGCACTTCTGCGTGCCATACTCTCTCCTCCCCTCTCAGCCCCGGGCGGGGATCCGGCATCCCCGCAGGCTCATTTTGGTATGCTCCGTCTCCAGGAACCCCGCAATTTCGTCGTCCCGGCTTTCAAAGCCGGTGAGACAGGTGAGCTCGCGGGTCAGGGTCTGCAGCTTATGCCGCAGGCGATAGGTCTGCCCGACGCATTCCCCGCTCACCGGATTGTCAAATCCGAGCAGCCGGAACGTCCCCTCCACGCGGCCCTGCTCCGTGTGCAGCAGCAGCTCGCCCTCGCGCGGCCCCAGCTGGCTGTCCACCAAAATGCGGTATCTCGTGTCCACAAAACACGCCTCCTTCCGAAAAACGGTTTCATTATACCGCAGAGGCACGCCGCCCGCAAAGGTCAATACAGGGGGTATTGTCCGAATTACGACAAAATTTTCTGCGGCGGACGGATGCAATTTCCCCGGAAATATGCTATAATACTCCCATTCCGGCAAAGGGCAAGGAGGCAGGCAGATGGAAAAGCGGACCTATACGGCATCCGAAAGCACCAAGCACGCATTGGCCGCAGCGCTGAAAGCTCTGATGGCTCAAAGGCCCCTGGACAAAATCACCATCAACGACATCACCGAGCTGTGCGGCATACGCCGCCAGAATTTTTACTACCACTTTGCGGATGTGTACGATCTGCTGCGCTGGACGTTTGATGAGGAGGCCATGTCCCTGCTGCGCCGCCACGAGGGGGCGCTGCTGTGGCAGGACGGCCTTCTGCAGCTCTTTCAGTATCTGGAGGAGAACCGCGCCGTCTGCTGCTGCGCCCTGAAATCCGTCGGCCGGGCCACCATCAAGCGCTTTTTTGAAGCGGATATTTATACCGTCATCCACCGCACCGTCGATCAGATCAGCGCGGATATCGGGCTGTCTGAAAATTCGTCCGTCCGGACCGATACCGATCTGCTGACCCATTTTTATGTCGTGGCGCTGGTGGGCGTGATGGAAAGCTGGCTGCTCGGTGAAATCGACCGCACCCCGCAGGAGCTGATTGCCTTTGCCGACCGCCTGCTGCAGGATCACGTCCGCGGAGCCGTCATCCGGCTGCGCGGCTCCTCCGCACCGCCCACGGCCGCCGATTGACCGTCTGCGTCCCGCGTGCCCGTTTCCCGGCGCACCGTATAAAACCCGTAAAAATCGCCAAAACGGGCGGAGACTCCCAAGGGATGTCTCCGCCCGTCTGTCAAAGAACCATGCTGGGCACTGTAAGGTTAAAATGAAAAGATAGCTCACGAAATCAAGAAAAGCTTTACGCAACGAGCAAAAACTCCCGTTTTCTTTGTTTAGACAAATTTAAACCGGCGACCTGAGCCGGGGTAAGACCGTTTAAAGCGGGATAAGGGCAAACTTAACGCACCAACTGCTGACAGTGGTATGAGGAGCCTTGATATTAAAGGCGGTTTTGAGTATGAGACTGATATTCCGAAAGGAATTCTTGCCGAGATAAAGCATTGACAAAGCTGTGATGATCATTTGAACGGGATAACGCATACGCTTGAAATCGTGCTTGCCGAAAAGCGAGGACATAGACGGAGCAGTAACGGCAGCGGACCTCCATACAAAAAAGAAATGATTGCACTTTTTGTCAGTGCAGCGGCAGTTGGAATAATGCTCATAATCGTGATGCAGAAAGGAAGCCTTTCCGCACACGGGGCAAGGCGGATGTTTCCGTCGACAAATTTTCCCCTCCGACCTCGGTCGTTCGGGGGAAATTTGATGACAGCAATTTCGTCAGAGAACCTTTCCTTTCTTTTGGGAGTAGATGCGTTTTGTGGTGAAACCATTATACCAAAGGGAATGAGAGGTTCTCAGCTTTCATTTAAGTTTACAATACCTGCAAAAATACAGTGAGCATATTTTTTTGCCGATGTTCCATAAGGCCAAATGAGAACGGCAGAAATAAGCAGCGCCGAAAGCCTTGAAAACAAAGGCTTTCGGCGCTGTCTGTGGCGTCCCCGCCCGGGCTTGAACCGGGGGCCTCGGGCTTAGGAGGCTCGCGCTCTATCCAACTGAGCTACGGAGACATGATTCATTTTGTAAAACCGTCCGGCGGCCGCTGCGGCCGCTTCACGGCAGACGGGTATAGTTTTCACCGCATACCCGGTATAAAAACTGCGACAGCTCCTCGGCGGTTCCCGTCAGCATCCCGCGCTTGTCCAGCA
>URYX01000161.1 GCA_900552225.1 uncultured Oscillospiraceae bacterium
ATACGAGATGTAGAGAGGTCTCGTGGGCTCGGAGATGTGTATAAGAGACAGGCGGCACACCGCTCGCCGCGCAAGCGGCTACGGTAGCCTCGTCCCACAGGCTGGACTGCACCTCACCGATATGTGCACAGCCCATCAGCAGCATACACAGCCGGGATTGGCCGATACCGCCGCCGATCGTCAGCGGAAGCTCGCCGTTCAGCAGCATCCGGTGGAAGGGGAGAGTGCGTCGGTCGTCGCAGCCGGAAAGGGTCAGCTGACGGTCCAGTGCGGCGGCATCCACCCGGATTCCCATGGAGGAAATCTCAAAGGCACGTCCGAGCACCTCATTCCAAAACAGAATATCACAGTTCAGCGACCAGTCGTCATAGTCGGGAGAACGGCTGCCGTGAGGCATCCCGGAGCGAAGCGGCGCCCCGATCTGCAGGATGCAGGCAGTGGGATGCTCCTTCAGAAAAAAGTTCTCGCGCTCCGGCGGCAGCAGCTCCGGATAGAGATCCTCAAGCTCCTGCGAGGTGATGAAGGTCACCTCGCGGTGCAGCCGCGTATTCAGTGAGGTGTACTGTGCCCGCAGAAGGTCGTTGACATCGCAGATGACCCCTACGATTTTTTGAACCGTTTTCTTCAGGTACTCGATGGTCCGATCCTCCGCGGCGATGATCTTCTCCCAGTCCCACTGATCCACATAAATGGAGTGGAGATTGTCGAGCTCCTCGTCGCGGCGAATCGCGTTCATATCGGTAAACAGGCCCTCGTGCATGGCGAAACGATAGCGATGCAGCGCCAGCCGCTTCCACTTGGCCAGGGAATGCACCACCTGGCCCTCGGCCCCGATGGCCGGAATATCAAACGAAACCGGCCGCTCCGTACCGCTCAGATTATCGTTCAGTCCGGAATTCCCCGAGACAAACAGAGGAGCGGAAACCCGCTTGAGCTTCAGCGCCGTGCCGAGCTCTGTCTGAAAGGCCTGTTTGATAAAAGCAATGGCCCTTTGGGTATCGTAGCTGTTGAGCCGCGGACGGTATCCCTCCGGAATCATGGTTTGCAACATAGTTATTCCCGCCTTATATCTTATATAATGTCTTTCATGGTATCTTTATAGTATAGTGCATTTTCTTTGTTTTGTCAATCCGTTAAAGCGTTAAATCATCGAAAAACCAGCAGAACACTCCGTCATCGGCCCACATACGGCAAAATCGCGCGATAGGCCTCCGTCAGGCTCTCCAGTGTGTAGCGGCGGCAGTTGGCCGGACTGGTGGAGGGGAGAGGAATAGCCTCCTGCTGCGTCTCCGGGCGGCAATACCGGTTGTAAAGGGAATGGGCTTTGCACCCTGTCGTGAAGATGGTCTGCACCTCCGTCTGTCGCAGCAGCGGCAGCAGTGCATTCGGCTCGGGGTCACGGATGGTTCCGTCGTCCGCCCCGACAATCCGGCAGGAGGCCAGCACATCCCAAAGGGCAATCCGGTGTCGGATCAGCCAGTCTCTGCGCTCGGCCGGGAGAGACGGCGGCGGATCCTCCGCAAACAGAGCAGCCATAATTTTCCAAAACCGGTTTTGCGGGTGACCGTAATAGCATTGCACTGCGCGGGAGGCGGGGGAAGGCATGGTCCCGAGAATCAGAATCCGGGAATCCGGGGCAAAAATCGGAGGCAGCTGGTGAAAAATCTGCTGAGCACCGGCCTGCCCGAAGCCCTCATGCCGCGGGGCCATCATAATGCCAGCTCCTTCTGAAGCTCCGCCGCAGAGGTATAAACCCCCGTATGTGCACTGCGCAGCAGCTCCTCCGCCTGATGTCCCTCGCAAAGCAGCGCGCAGTCGGCCCGCAGCGCCTCCGCCAATTCCCGGTCATGCAGCGTGTCCCCGATAACCAAAACCCGGTGAGGCTCCAGCCCTTGCCGTTCCGCCTCATGCCGGATGCGCTCCACCTTGCTCTCCGACAGGGTGTTATCGGCACCGTATACCCCCGCAAAAAAGCGACGTATCCCAAAATGCTCCAGATAGCGCTCCACGTCCGTCTGCGGAGACGCGGTCACCACCCATTGGCAGATGCCGCGTGCCGCTGCCTTTTCCAGCAGATCCCGCACGCCGACGCGTAAATGCCCCTCCGTCTGCATATGCTGATGGTAGTATCGGTTATACTCGGCCAGCAGGGCCGGATAATCCTCCTGCTCCAAATCGAACAGGTGCTCGTAAAACCTCCGGATCGGTGTATCCAGATAGGCATAATATTGCTCTGTGGTGATGGGGGGACGGGAGCGCTCCCGCAGGATATCGTTGACCGCCGCCTGCGCACAGGCCCGGTCGTCCGCCAGCGTTCCGTTCCAATCCCATAAAAAATGAGTGTATCTCATCAAAATCCGTAATCTCCTTTTACTTTTTTTATTGCAAATCAGAGCTATAAAAAATATTATAGCATATTTCCTTCCGGCTGACACGGAAATTTTTTGCTTCTTTACAGTTTGTTCTTCCTTTTTTCATCGATATCCTGTATGATAGAAACAGCAGAATAAAGGAGTGTGGAACTTATGGGATTCGATTGGTATTATCTGGTTTTGGTCGTTCCCGCTATGCTTTTGGCCCTGTGGGCCCAATTTAAGGTCAACAGCACCTTCCGCCGGTATGCGCAGGTGCCGTCTCTGCGCCAGCTGACCGGCGCACAGGCGGCGGAAACCGTACTGCGGCAAAACGGCGTTACCGGCGTGCGCATCGAGCGCGTATCCGGGAATCTCACCGATCACTATGACCCACGGCAGAATGTGATTCGCCTGTCCGACGGTGTCTACGGCTCTACATCCTGCGCCGCTATCGGAGTCGCCGCCCATGAGGCGGGCCACGCCGTTCAGTATGCACAGGAATATACGCCAATCAAGGTGCGTCAGGCGATTATCCCGGTGACGCGCATCGGCTCCATGATGTCCTGGCCGCTGCTGATTATCGGCCTGGTTTTGAGCAGCGGTATTCTGATTGACATCGGACTGCTGTTATTCAGCGCCGTCACGCTGTTCCAGCTGGTAACGCTTCCGGTGGAGTTCAACGCCTCCTCGCGAGCTCTGAAGGCGCTGGAGGAGGGACACCTGCTGACCGACGAAGAGCTGGTCGGTGCCAAACGGACGCTGTCCGCGGCGGCCATGACCTATGTAGCGGCTCTGGCGGTGTCCTTGGCGCAGCTTTTGCGGCTGATTCTGCTGTTTGGCAATCGCGGCAGCAATCGCCGGCGGTAGCGCGCGTATGCCTGTGTCTCTGTCTCTGAGGCTATGCGGCGAAAACGCAGTCAACAGGTTTGCCGATAGTTTACGGAAAAGGGGAAAGGCTCTGCCGTCGGGCGCGAAAACGCGTCCCTGCGGCAGAGCCTTTTTGTGCGGTGCACCCGTGGTTTCAATCCGATACCCGGAATTACCGGCAGTGGCAGGAGAACGTAGCACACTCGGTCTGTGCTTCCGTGGTGGCCTCGCGGCTGCGCATGTGAACCTCGGAGGCGGAGCAGTGGCCGTCACGGTTGTGCCGGCAATTTTCCGCCGTGCATCCGATCGGCACCCGGCAGTTCGGGCAGCTGTAATCCGCCGCGTCGTTGCGGGGTGCCTCGTTCCGAATCGCGCTGAAGGACGCGCAGCAGGTCTCACAGCAGTCCTGTGCATGTTTTCCATCGACCTGAATTTCCGGACGGCAGCAGCAGTTATCGCGGTTGCTGGCGCAGTGAATTACGTCACATTTCAATGCTGTCATCGTGTACACCTCTGTTGAAAAAATCGGCGCGGCAGACTCCGGTGATTCTCCGAACGCCTGCTTTAGTATGTGCGCCGCGCGGCGTTTCATTCTGTCCGGCAGCAACAAATTTTCCGGCTCCGGTCATTCTGAGAAAAAAACACACAGGTTTACAGAGTCCCGGCGTTATCCGGGTGTTATCGGCACACCACAATGCCTCCGACAAACATATCCGGGCCGATGCGGTCTGGTTTTTTAAATTTTCACGTGGCAGAGGGGAAAAAGCACTTGCCAAATCCCGAAGAATGTGCTATACTTACTTATAGTGACAACTCAACAAAATCAATATTTTGTTGAGTTGAGGGGGCGGGTGAACAGGATAACGGCTTTCAAAACGACTTGGTCTGAGTTTTCTGATCTTCTTAACGGTCACAGCAGGATTCTGAGCTGCTCCGGTTACAAGCTTACATGATACAGATTATAATAGATTATAATCGGGATATCCGTTTGGCCGCGGCCTTGCAAAGCCCGTGCCAAAGGCTCCGCAGGCCGCCATCGGGATTCCTGCCAAGTGTACACC
>URYX01000162.1 GCA_900552225.1 uncultured Oscillospiraceae bacterium
GGCTTTGTCCGGTCTTATTTTTTTGCCCTTTTTCCTCTGTTTGTCCGCCTCTCGGCAATATTCCGCACCCCGGCGGGGCATACTGAACAGCGGAGGGAAGCCGTCATGTCTACCACATCCAAAGCTGCAGCCGGTCGGCCGAGCCGGGCGCGGTATATCACCATCGGCTGCCTGGCCGGCATCGCCAACGGCCTGTTCGGCGCGGGCGGCGGCATGGTCGTGGTACCGCTGCTGACCCGCTGGACCGGCATGGAAAGCCGAAAGGCGTTTGCCACGTCATTGGCCGTCATCCTGCCGCTGTCGGTCGTTTCTCTTATCACCTATGCCCTGCGCGGCGGTGTGGATTTTGCGGCTGCCTGGCCCTACGGCATCGGCGGTGCCGTAGGAGGCCTCCTCGGCGGCCTGCTTCTGCGCAAAATCTCCATGCCATGGCTGCGGCGTATGTTCGGACTTCTGATTTTATACGGGGGAGTGAGAGCTGTTCTATGCCTTTAAACAGCATCTGGCTGGCCATCGCCGTAGGGCTGCTCACCGGCATCCTCAGCGGCTTCGGCATCGGCGGCGGCTCCCTGCTGCTCTTGTACCTGACGCTTTGCGGCGGCATGACGCAGTACGCGGCCGGCGGCATCAACCTGCTGTACTTTCTGTGCTGCGCCCCGACCGCTCTGTGGCTCCACGGCAAAAACGGCCTCATCGAACGCCGTGCAGCCGGCTGGGCCGCCGTCGGTATCCTGCCCTGCATTGCGGCCGCCTGGGCCGCCTCCGTCATCCCCACCGATTGGCTGCGCCGCATCTTCGGCATCCTGCTGCTGTATATCGGCTGCCGCGAGGTGTTTGCCCCCTCCGACCCGGACAGGCACTCCGACCCGCCCCGGCGCGGTGCGGCGCAAAAGAAGACCTCCCCCTCCCGGTGACGGCCTTCCCGGACTGCTCAAGCAATCCGCAGAGCGCAAAAGCAGCATTTTCCCAAGAAAGAAATCGTAAAATTCCGATTTCCGTTGTCCGGCATAGCTCCCGTTCCTTCATCTCCCATCCGTAGTGAAATGCTTTACGGTGTCTGTCGGATTCTTCAATTCGGTTCTGAAAAATTCGGGATACATCTTCACATCCCCGTCAAGCGCAACCCAACGAAGATGCTCCCTGCTGTTGTCCTCCGTGAAGCTTTCGCTGGTCGGCGCAAAACTATCCGGCATCTTCATATAGAAGAAAAACGAAATTTCATAAATCAGCTTGTTCCGATTGGAAGGCGTATCGCCATAGAAATAGTTTTCATGCACAAAGCCAAGGCGGTCAATTTCCATCTGAACGCCTGTTTCCTCCAACACCTCACGGACGACAGCATCTTCTGCTGTTTCACCGAATTTTACCCTGCCGCCAACGGAGTAGAGATAGTCTCTGTCATTGCCCACCATCAAAAGCTTTCCGTCCTTCATGAGGATGGCGCCGGCACGAATATTCAAAATTCCACCGTCACAGGCGACGCACAGATCTTTGTTCATGGCTTCCTCTCCGTTTCGTTCCGCAGCTCTGCTGTCTCTGCATACAGCTTCGGCGCCGCACCTTTTTATCAAGCCGGTTCTTTTTCACATACAAAAAATCGGACCTGTATCGGCCGCCTCCGATTCCCGTTGTCCGGCATAGCTTATCCCTCCGATCGTAGGATATGCTCTCGGATTTCCGATTCATGCGCTTGACAATACGCGTAACTGTTTCGCATAAAATCTTCCATATTCTGGCTTCTGTACATAGCGTCCAATGTGTCGAGAACGGGCTTTCCCTCTGCCATCAAATCGAAGAAATACGGATAGATGCATCCGCCGTTTTCTCTCGGAAAATATGGATTGATGGAGCTGAGCCGCTCATCTTTCATCACGGACTCAACCACCATTTCACTCAATATCCATTGGAGAGAGGGCCGTTCATATTCGTCGTAGTGATCTCCGAACAACCGGTTCCATACATAGAACCAAACAAAATGTATGAGCTCATGGATTCCGCCGCCGATTGCACCCTTTTCGCTGTTTAAATAAAAGGTGTCATAGCAATGCTCTTTTAGAAAACGCGGTTCAATAGGGTTCATGCTCACATGACAGCGCAGATCATTCAAAAGACCCGTGCAATCTATAGCGAAAGCCTCTGATAAAGCAGCTATAATCTGCGGTTTGCAGGCGTTCCAATGACGGGAATAACCGATCACCTTCTCTTGGATCGTGTCCTCCAGCTCAGCATATGCGGCCCTCATGGTACGTTCTATGTAGCTTCTTCTTTCCGCCGCCGGCAGGCTTACGGCGAATGTCCTATCCAGCTGCGGATAGAACCGGTATAAGGGTTCTGACCAAAATTCAGCTTCCCCTTCGGCCTGAAAATGCAGGATACTCTGCACCATGTAATCGACACCGGGATTTACAAACGTAATTTCCAAAAACCGTTCACCTCCGCGTTATTTCCTCATACAGCATCCCCGACTCGGCATTCGGTGTACCGAAATACCCGCCCCTCGGGTTGATAGCCTGACACGATATTTTACACAACCGCCGGTATGCGCTCTCCCGGCCCACGGCAAATCCGGAATCTTTTCCCGTTTGAAAATTCCGGGAACACCTCCGCGCCGTCCCTATGGCAAAGAATCCAACCAAACAGGGAAAAATATCCCGTCCGGAAAACAGTACTGCCCGAAATACTTTGTCTTTGCCTGCACGGGTGCATTCCCTGCCGCGGGCCTTTCCGACAGCCTATGACATGCCAAACAAAATTCCCGGATACGCTCAAAAGGCCGCCCCTCCCGGTGACGACCTTCTCTCTGTTTGTCCGGACACAACGCTCCGCCCCCGTCCATCGGGGATACCCGGCTTCCCGTCCGGCCGGGCCCCGGGCCGCCTGCCTCTCTCAAGGTATCACTCACTGTCGGTGCAGAGCCGCCCCCGACATCGCCTTACAGCGTTACCCACTCGACCTCGGCCCCGCGCTCACGCAGCACGCGCATCAGATCCTCACTCGACAGCCAGACGGTGGCCGTGTTGGTGTTGGGATGCACCCCGATGCGGCCGGGCGGCTGTGCGAAATAGTCGTCCAAAAGCACCGTGACCCGATGCCCGGTATCGTTCAGCACCCCGAACGGCGTCACCAACCCCGGCGTCAGCCCCAGGCACTGCATCAGCTCCTCCTCGGACGCAAAGCTGAGCGGACGGGTCTGATGCTGCCGGCGAAACGCCTTCCAGTCCACCCGCCGATCCCCCTTGACCACCAGCAGATAGTACTGCTACCTCTTGTCATCCCTCACTAAGAGGCTTTTGGCCTCGACCTCGGGATAGGGGAGTGCGAATGTTCCTCCATCTCCGCCATATGATAGACCGCCGGATGCTCCGTCCGTTCATAGGGAACGGCGCAGCGCTCCAACAGCGTATAAATCTCCTCTGCATTCACAGACATTGCCTCCCACTGCTGCCGGACCCTCGCTGCCCCGCAGCTCAGCTCTCCGCAGCATCCTCATCTTCTCCGGCTTCCTCGGCCCCGGACGCTTCTTCGGAGCCGTCCGCCCCGTCACCTTCGGCCGTCTCCGTGGTTCCCGTGGTCGTCACGGTGGTCGGGGCCTTCCTCGAGACCCTCCCTCGGATCACCGTCACACGCTGCTGCGCCAGAGCATCCACGTCCGTCTCGCCGTCCTCGCACACGCCGCAGACCGGCACCTCCAGCGTCACCGTGGTGCCCTCCTCCGGCAGCTCCAGCACCTCAAAGGCCACGCTGAACAGCGTCCCTTCCTGCCGGATTCCTTCCTTCCCGCTGGCCAGCATCAGGCGGAGCGTCCCCTCCTCCAGCATGGCCGCATGCAGGCGCCCCTCCCACAGCTCGGATTTCACCGTAACAAAGCAATCCTCCTGTGCGTCGAACTGGGACACCGGCCGCAGGCAGACCGGGTCATACCGCAAATACATATCCGCATTGACCAGGCAGGAATGGGCCGTCACCGACACCGGCAATACCACCGTGTCCCCCACCTCCGCCTCGGTCGAAGCCACTGTCAGGGTAAACGGCTGCGCTCCCGATGCCTCCGCCGGCTTCGATGTCCCGTCGGAGCCGGAACGGTCCCCGACACCGGCCCCGGCGTCGGACGCGTCGGCTCCGGCGCAGCCGCACAGCCCCACACACAGACTGACACACAGCAGCCAACAGAAAATCACCGTTCTCCGAGAGGGTCTGCAGCCCCGCATCGCCATCGCTCCTTTGTCCGTTGCACATTTCAAACGGCGGCATTTTCTCCGAAAACGCCGCC